>NZ_JARWGH010000047.1:0-32604 GCF_036528765.1 Rhizobium sp. BR 362
CTGGTCCAGGGCGACAAGGGCGAGCACAAGCTCATCTGGTCGCGCTGACCAGCACATCGGCGCTCCGCTTCACGGCGGGGCGCCTCTTCCACACCAGTGGAATTATGCGGAGCAGAAGCCGCCGCTATCGTCGAGAAATCCAGCCTTCAGCGATCAGCACTCCGCATAATCACACTCTCAGCATAATCGACRTTGCCTGCGTAGATGCGGAAGTGCGGGCCCTTGTCGGAGGGGTTTTCGATGCGGGCGATGCGGGCCTTGACGTTGAGGGCGAGCGTGCGGATCGAKCCGTTGAAGCCGGTTTCGGAGGTGGTGAAGGTGCCGATGGTTGCCATTGTCGTATTCCTTTGCTGTYTCGGGCCGCGCCCATCGCGGCCTCGATGGCTGTCGCAAGGATCGGGGACGATCGGWCCGCACCYGWARGGCCGRAATGAAATGGMGGGCGGCCAGGAGAAGCTTTGTTGCTYCGCGAGGAATGAGCGCATCGCGCTCAGSGGAAGAAAGTTTCGCAAGGCCGTTGCGGGAAGACGATCGAGGYGAAGCCGGTCTTCGATCAGACATGCCTCATCGAGCCCGCGAAGGWCGTGGCTTGCTGCAGTGCTCGAAGGGATATGGCAATGGCAGCCCGTCCCCGGTGCCTGCCCGGACGCTACAACGATCAGTCCGCTGTCTTGTCCACATGCCTAGCCCAAACCTCGCAGAACCACCCAGCGTGAGGGCGTTGCATTGCCCGCTCCGCGCTATCGCGGCGCCTCGCGAACCGTCGCCTGAGGATCTATACGTCAGCAGACAAAGCCGTTTATCGTCGAAATCAAGCCGTCCCGGAAGCTCAAGCCGATCGACCGGACAACCTCGATCTGGGGCAAACTGGACCTCGCGGCTGATCGTGACGCGCCCCCCGACCGACGGGCAAGAGTTGCCGACCGCTGGCGAGGCCAACGACCGGCGCTGACAAGTCTTCACGCGACGAGCCGCTCGTCGGCTGCGGCGAGCTGCAGCGAATGCAGGAACGCTACGGCCCGTTGCGCATGCGCCGACGCCTGGAATATCGCCCGTCTGTCGTCGGTCAGGACCTTAAGCCAGGAGTCGAGGTAGGAGGCGTGATCGGGGCGGGGCTCGAGCTCGGGAACAATCCCGAGATCGGCGCAAAGGAAGCAGCTACCGAGCTCCGCTATCAGTTCCTCGCGGGCTCGCTCGGATTTGTCCTTGGCATAGCGGCTGAGGTCGCGAGCGAGGCGGTGGGCCGGCGCCGTCCAGTGCGTGACCTCGTGGCTTAAAGTCGCGTAGTAGCTTGCCGCATCCTTGAAGCTCTCAAATGGTGGCATCTGGATGAGATCGGCGGCAGGCGCAAAGAAGGCCTGGTTGCCGCCATGGCGGATTGCAGCGCCGGTGTCGCGGAAGAACCGATCGGCATGCCCAACCCGTTCAACCGGATCGAGAACCGGTGCCGGCCGGTGATGATACTGGTCGGGAAGTCCGTCGATCTGTTCGACGTTGAAGACGCTGTAGGCTTTCAGGAAAGGGATCTCCCGCTCGACCTCGCCGCCGTTCCCGTCGGTTTCGGACTTGGTGAATCGGCTTGCGAAGACGACGGTCGTGCCGGTCTCGCCCTTGCGCACTGCGCCGCTCAGTTCCAGGGCCTGCTTGAACGTCATCCATGTGGATGACGTATAACCCCGTGTGATACCCTCCGACCATAAAAGCAGCACGTTGACGCCAGAATAGGGTTGCCCGTTGTAACGCAGCGGGCGGGTAATGTGGCCTGCCGTGTTCGCCGAATTCCATGGTTTCATCCAGGGCCGCACGCCTTTCGCCAGGTCTTCGATGATCCTGTCGGTGATGCGGCTGTAGAGATCGCCCCGCTGATTTTCTGTCTTGCTCATATCCAAACCTCCGTTTCAAGGCCGCGCCCGTCGCCGCCCGTTACGGAGGGCGAAAGCAGGAGCAGATCAGCCGGTGGATGCACCGGAACAGCCGCAACGCAGTGGAGGACGGCGAAGCCGTTGCATCCGCCGGCGGCTCCTGCAGACCCGACGAAGGAACGGGCGGCGACGGGCGTGCCATCGGCTTCATTTCTTTTTCCTTGCTGGCCGGGTTCGCAAAACGACAACAGGCCGGTCCCGCCATGGAACCGGCCGGCTCGAGTTGATGGAAAAGGCGGGGCCGGAACCCCGCCGGAAGTGGCTAGTCGAAGGCGGAGATCTGCGCTTCGGCAGCCTTGCGGTCGAGCGCGCGGCCCGGTTGTTCGACGGGACGGTCGAACGGTTTCCAGCTCTCGCCGATCACCTGGACATAGGCGGCGACGGCGCCTTCCGCCGCCATTCTGAGCGAATGGGCCTGTATGCCCATGTCGGCGGCAAATTCGCGCTTACGCTGGGCGGCGCTGTCATAGCCGACGGGACCGTCGAGGTCCTCGTCCCGGGCATCGTTGGCGGCCTTGGCCGTGGCATCGCGTGCCTCGGTGACCGCGCGGCTGTAGAACTGGCCGGCGCCATGGGCGGAGCCGACGTAGGCGCCGACGATCCGTTGCAGGTGGATCTGCATGGCCTTGTCGCCAAGGCCGTCGCCGAGCGCGTCGGCTGTCTCCGTGACGAGCCGCTCGTGCAGGTCGCGGATGCCGTCGCTGTCGATGACGGCGGTTCCGAAACTCTCGGCGATCTTCAGCGCCTGCATGGCGTCGGGGCAAGTCAGCCGAACCATCTCGACGGTGGCGCCTTTGCGCAGTTGCACGACACGCGTGGATTGCCGGGATGAGGGAGTGGACTTGGCCATAGTCGTTTCCTTTCGAGGTCGTCCGAAGCGGCTCCGGCCCCATGCCGGCTTGCCCTTCGGTGCGGTCACCCCGGACCGGCGGAAAGACGGGCGCCTCAAGGTCCGGCCCCTCCTGGACGAGCGGAGCCGGTTTGCGTGCGAAGAGGGCAACCTGTCCTCGATAAAGCACGCAAGCCTGCTCCGTGAAGGACGGCGGGGTCCGGCCGCTCCGCGGCGCGATAGCGGCCTGGAAGCGCACGGCCGCCGGTTCAGACCGCAGCAAAACGAAGGGCAATCCGGCATGGGGAGGAAGGTGACGTCCTCAAATCAACGACAGGCGCTCCCACGAAAGGCTGGTGGCGCCGAGGCTGCGCTCGCCCTCCTTGCGGATCAGCCGGCCTCGGCTGTTACGGGCGTCCTCCGCCCCATCAGCTGCCGGGCCGGTCTGACCGGTGGGCTTCCTGACCTCCGGCATCCGGCAGTGGACGCTGTGCACCTTGCCCTCGCGATCGCGGTACAGTCGCCTTTGCCTGGCTTGCCGTAGACGCGTTCGGCTTTCTTCGGCAGGTCCGGCTGGCCCCAATTGTTGACTTCGACGATGGTACCCTTCTTCGGCACGTTGCTCGCCATCCATTCCTGCTGGGCGCCAAGCAACTCTTCGACATTGGTGGTATAGCGATTGTCCTCATCGGCAGGGCCGAACAGGTCCTCCGCCCACTCGATCCCATAGGCCTGGCGCAGATCGTCGCCGAAGCTTGCATCACGTGCATACATACGGGTCTTTGTGAGACCGTTGGCGATCTGCCACCAGGCCGCCGTTCGCCTTTCTTCGGCTAGTGGGCCTTCCAGACCTCTTTTTGCTCGTCGTGCGAGGCGGCCGCAATCGTTCTGAGCCGCTGCTCGTTCGGCATATCGCCCTTGGCTATCTGGTCGAGCATGGAGGGCAAGAGGTTTGCGAGCAGACGAAGCTTGCGGATCTGGCGGACGGGAAAGGCAAGCGCTACGGCGACCGCCTCCTCGGTCCAGCCGAGCGCGACCAGCCGCTCGATGCCGCGCATTGATCGATGGGATTAAGGCACAAGCTATATTCTCGGTCATCGAGCGCATCGCGCCGTTGTCGTTGGCCACCGCGACCACGACCACGTCGATTTCCTCGATACCGGCGGCGATCGCCACACTGGTGGGGCGGTGACCGGCTTCGATGATGTAACCGTTGCCGCCGGCTTCCGGGAAATGACCGGCGCTGGATCACGCCGACGGCCTTGATCGTCGCCAAGCAGGGCGTCGGCCTGGGGCGTCGACTTCGACTGGCGCGTGTTGTCGGGGTCGTCCTTTAACGCACGCGGATCGACCTTCATCAATTGCATGGGATATTCCTTTTCGAGGATTGGACAGGCCTCTGCCTGTCCTTCGCGTCTTCATTCCTTCCGAAGACACAACCCGAAGCGCGGAGCGGGCAGCCGGGTGCAACTGCGGCCGAGCATCGCTGCCGCGAAGGACGAGCGGAGCTGACAGCCCTGCGAGGACCAGTGGCCGCCATTGCGAGCGGCGCGGTTGAGCGTCAGCGACGCCCGGCTACTCGATCTGCGAGTAGTCTTCCTCCATCTTTTCTTCCATTTCCATTCGCCTATCCCTTGCTCTCTCACCACAAAGCTTGGAGGATGCGGCGAACCAAAACGTGCTGATGGAGACCCGTACTAAACGTCACTTGGCGCTTTTCTTGGCAGAAGGTTGTTTGACGCGGATGCGCAGAGGTCTGCTGTCCGAATGGTCTATCTCGAACGCATTTGTCTTCTTCACGAGGTCGCTGAGCTTCCTGAATCCATATGTTCGGGGATCGAAGTCTGAAGAGAGGTTCGCAAGCTGCGTTCCGACTGCGCCGAGCGGCACCCAACCATCCTCACTCTCCATCTGCGCGATGACCTTTCTGATGATCGGCGCCGCTGCACTTGGCGGCTGGAGCGAAGGAGTTGCCTGAGTAGCATCGCCACCATTTGTAGGCGCTGAAGGGAGGAGGTTTTCAGTGTAGATAAACCTCCGGCACGCCTGGCGGAAGCTTTCGGGCGTTTTCTGCTCGCCAAAACCGAACACATCGATGCCTTGCTCACGGATCCGAGAGGCGAGGCGTGTAAAATCGCTGTCGGAGGAAACAAGGCAAAAGCCGTCGAAGCGCCCGCTGTGGAGGAGGTCCATGGCGTCGATCACAAGTGTGATATCAGAGGCATTTTTACCGGTCGTGTAGGCAAATTGCTGCTGCGGAATGATCGCGTGCCTGGCAAGGACGTCGATCCAGGCTTTCGAGCGAGCGTTTGCGAAGTCACCGTATATGCGTCGGACGCTCGCCTCGCCGATTTTGGCTATTTCCTCGAATAAGCCGTCAACGATCTTGGCCGACGCATTGTCAGCGTCAATTAGTACAGCAAGTCGCGGTGAACGTGTTTCAGGCATTCGATAGCTCCAATCTGTCCCAATGGACCGAAGACCACAAGATGGACAAGGGGCCCATGCCTCACAAGCCCGAAAGTGTCAGATGCTATCGGACCACGCGCAGTTTGCTGGCAAGGGGAGTCGCGTCAGGATCGTGCGCGGATAAATCGTCGGATGACCTGAACAAAAAAAATGGGCCAGCGAAAACCGCGGCCCATGAAGCGTGAAGGTCAATAAACCTCCAGAGGGGAACAGCTGCTGCGGCGGCACTGGGAGGAAATCCGCCATGTGCATCAGCTGTGTGCACTATGATTAATTTTTGATCGGAAGGAAAACATTTATTGTGCAATGCAGCTATGCGCGTGCTGCACCGCCACGGACGACCCATCGAGACGGGCTTGATCGTCAAGCGGCGTCAGACGTCCCCGCCGTTTCCCCGCGCGCCGCGGTCGCCAGGACCTCATCGACCTCCCGAACCTGTTGGCGCTTGTCGGAAAGGTCGTCCGCGAACGCGAACATGCCGCCGTCGCGCGAGCGATAGGAGACAAGACCGCCGCTCGGCCTCGTGCAAGCGATACCGATAGCGCTCCTGCGCCTCATCGACACCGTCGAGCGCATGCTCGAGCCGTGAAACCGCGCCGAGCGGCGTCATGGTGACGGCAAGATCGAGCTCCTGGGTTGCGCCGGTGCGCTGCAGCAGGGTTGTGTAGTGATAGCCGTCGATTGCGGTAACCGCCATACGTCGCGGCATCGGCGCTGCCGCGCGCAACCAGGTCGCGCACAGATGCGATCGGCGCGGGGAGGTGGCGCAGTTGGACCGGCAGCTTGGCGGCGACTTCGTCGTACACCTTGTCGGAGAGGTCGCAGTAACCGTGGAAGTAACGGATCGCCTCGTCGATGCGCAGCGCGAAGAACACGTATGTCACCGAGCCGGTGAGGAATTCCCGCATCGCGAACAGCGAGCCGCGGATCCAGAGCGGCGGCAGGATCTCGAACATGTAATCGTGCTCGGCCTCGGGGATTTCGAACCATTCGCCTGCATAGAGCGGAGTTGCGTCACGGTCCCGACGATCGGGTCGCTGGACGTGGCGGTCGAACGTGGGAAACATCTGCTGGCGGCTTGCGACGCCCTGAAACACTTGCGGAGGGAAGAGGCCATTTGCGGCTCCTTGCGCGGGCGGACTAAGCGCGGCTCAGTCCTCTCGACCCTGCCATCTTCTTCAGTCCTTCGTGATCCGTTTCCTGCCGCCGGCATCGCGACCTCCCGCATCCAGGGCTGGCTTTAGCCGGGAGAAGCCTCCCTTGACGCGGCCGGCTCGCCTGCGGCACGCCTCTTCCTCTTTCGCTTCTTCCTCCAATTTCTGTTTCTCGCTGCCCCGCTTCGGGCGTAGCTTCTGAACTTCGTTCCAGTCTTCTTGTGACGGGCGAAGTCGCATCCAGTCGCATCCCGCCTCCTCGGCAAGTGCGCGTAGTCGCTCGGCAAACATCTCGCCTTGTGGGTTGGCGTCGGTGGCAGCGACAAGCTGGACGTTGGGGCCCGACGCAAGCCTGCGGAGTGCCGCGGCCGTGGTCGGCGACCAGCCGCCGCCGGTGCTGAGGTAGAGTGTGCCGTCTCGCAGGCCCTCGATTGCCGCAAGGCTCATCGCGTCGATCGCAGCTTCCGTGACGGCCAGTCGCACCGCTGCACGCGACCCCAGACGAAAGAGAACCTTCGTTCCTCCCGAGGCGAACCCGCGGTATTGCGGACCGCGCGCCTCCCAGCCTGTGACACCGCCTGCCTCGTTCGTATGGGCGGCCCACATGGTGCCTTGCGGACCTTCGCGAAGAAGGTTGCGTTTGATCGCCGAGCATAAAAGAACCGTCGGCAGGCAACGCACGTCCTGCAGGTACCGCCATGTTGATGAACCCCGCCAGGGGCGGCGGCGCGCCTGCCAGCGATCGCCAAGCGGAAGGTCGGATTGGCCGTCCGGAATGCCAGGCTGCCACTCAGCCTTGGAAATATGGAAGCCTATGAGGTCCGCGACCTTTGCGACGCATGCCGAAAAGCCAACACGGTCAAGGTGCTCGACCAATCCAAAGATATCGCCTTTCGCATCGCTGAGCGGATCGAACCATCCACGCCCTCCATGCGTCACGATGATGATCTCACTGCCGCGGCGGTACTTGACCGCCCGCCGGGTGCTTTCCTTGACGTCAATGGCAAACCCGTTCTTATCCAGCACGGCGGCGCAGCTTACCTTGTCGCGAAGCGATTCTATTTCTCTTCTCTCCATTTTCCTTCCGATCGCGAAAGCGATCGCCTCCTGCTCGTCAGTTCTATTCATCGGCCACTTCAGCGGCCGCGAAGAGCAAAGGACGCAAGGGCGCGGCTGGCAATTTGGTGAATCGTGCAAGGTCGACCGCGGCGAAGCCTCCCTTGCGGCCTGCCGCTCGCTAGCGGCACGCCGCAGGCCATGCCGCCGGCTCAATGCCAAGGCGTGTATTCATGGACGATCTCAAGATCGTTCATCGGCGTCGATTGCGTCGGACGGCAGGACGCCGTTATCCGCCGTCGACGGAGAAGAGGGTGACCGGGACCATCAGGTTGCGGGAGAGCTGGAAAGCGTGGGACTGGGCGAGTGAGAGATTCGTGCGACATGTGAGTGGTTCCTTCGGAGCGGCCCAATTCCCGCTCGATCACTCCACAAAAGGCCCGCCCGGGGAGGGCGCGATCACCGCTGCGCGACGCGGAAGCGGCCGCAGCATGGCTAGCGGACCGCTCGCGGGTGGAAGATCCGGAACCGGGCCAGGACTCCATCAACAGAGAGCGGGATTGGACTGGTTAGGGAGGTGCCTCACGCAACGACGCTCGACTGCATCGACCAGGTCACGATCTGCGGCCTGCGGTCTCGAAATGCCGGGCGGATTTCATCGGCCGCCTGCCTGCGCGATGCCATCGTATCGACCGGCTTATGGCATATTTGAACTCGGTGATTCCCCTGATGAGAGAGGATTGAGATAGCCAACGATATCAGCATCGGAATGTCTTTGTTCTTAGCTTAGAGGATGGCCGGGAACAGAGGTTGCCGACTTCTATGAGGCCGCTTTTGGTGCCCAACAGATCGACTTTTGCAATCTGGATGGCGCTTTGGCGGGCTTTGCAATGCGCTTTGGCGCAATGCCCGTTGCAGTCGCTGGATCCAATCCCCGGCGCGAGCAACACCCTTCTTACGGCGGCCCTTTTTCCCGAAAGCGCTGGGCAGTCAGCGCCATTTTCACCATCAACGTGATGACATTGAGGAAACCGCCGGCGCGGTGTGACTGCCGGAGCGATTGTCCGCGATGAGATAGAGACGGACATTTCTTGGCCGCCCGAGGCCTCGATCTTCGATCGTTCGGCCCGCTCTGGGCGCTGGTCGAACGAAGGGCAGCGCGCGTCTGGAAAGCCGCCCAAGCGCTTTCCACATCGGTCGCGTTCGTCATCAGCCCAGCGATCAAAACTTTTCGATCAATGTTTATGAGATGGCCGAGGTCATCTCGTCTTTCGGTAGGTCCAAAGTTGTGCCGGCGGAATGTTGCGCATCATGAAAGCCAGGTGACGGACCTCGTATCCGGCGGGAAGCGCGACGACTGGAGAGAGCAATCCATAGGTGATTTGGACGACGGGCCGCCCTGTCGGAATCCGTTCGAGAAGATCGAGGATCAGCGACAATCGCTTTGAAGGCGGCAAATGAAGGAGGGGCACAGCGGAGATGACGCAGTCGAACTTTGCACCTCGCTGAGCGCCCAGAACGAGATCCAACGCAAAGGCGTCTCCACATCGAACGTCGACCTCGGGAAACTCCTGCTGAAGATGCCGACAGAACTCGGGCGAATACTCGATGGACAAGAGCTCCTTGGGCCCAACGCCGCGCGCCAGGATCTGTTTTGTGATTACGCCGGTTCCCGGACCCAGTTCAAGGACAGGAAGGCTGGAGAAAGGATCGATAACGCTTGCCATCTTCCTTGCCGTCGCAACGGAAGTGGGCGTTATAGCGCCTACCGCTGTGCGGTCGCGCTTCCAGCCGTTCAGGAACGCGATCTCATCCTTGAACTTCAACCCCATCCGCTGCCGCACGCCCATTTTGCCTCCGCTTTGACACCCATCAGAATCATGGGGGTGACAAACAGCGTCTAAATGCGACAAATGCAAGCCCGGCGGCGGCATTTTCAGCTCAACATCGCCTTTTGCTCATAAAAGAAACCCGCGGCGAGCAACATTCACTACCAAGCCACGCCCTTTGGTTGCGTTGGTTCTCCGGTTCAGCCCGGCATAATTCGAAAGAAATGCCAGCCTTGCCATATTCTCGGGAGTTCCATCACAGTTAAAGCACACTCACAATGATCCCTGAGGGCTCCCCGATCAGGCTGTCAACGAACCAATCAATTCGTCACGTTTCCAAAAGCGAGCGACATACGATTTTGTCGGAATACGTCGACGCGGCGCACGGGCGAGGAGCCATACCCCGACATTTTGATGATATGCAGTTTTTGGTGGCATGAAATTTGTACGAAATCAGTCGTGGAGGAATGCACCCCGAGATTGGATCCGAGGTTGGGCATTTTTTATGTTTAGCAGCGCGGCAACAATTGCAATCGAATCTGTGGCTTTCGAGTAGGGGACAGTGAACCGCATGCGGCACGAAAAGCCTCCTCTGACAATCTGGTCGCAAATTTAAGGACGCGACCAAAGCTATTCCCGCAAAGGGGTATGAGGGTATGAGCGCAAAGATTTTTTCGGATTGGAAGAAAACCAGGTTTTGTAGCCTGGTTAAACGAATTGTCACCGCAAGTTTCAGCCTGCTGCTGCTGACCGGGGTGGCACAAACCCAAGCGCTGCCAAAACTGAAGATCGATCGCAACGCGATCTCGGTGTCGGGCCTATCATCGGGAGCATTCATGGCCTCGCAGCTGCAGGTCGCGTATTCATCAAGTTTCATGGGAGCCGGCATTGTCGCTGGTGGACCTTATTTTTGCGCTATGGGCAATCTCACCTATACGGGAATCTGCATGGGCCAAGTGCCGCGCGTTCCTCCAAATCCTGCGATGTTGTTCGCTGCCGCGGAAACGTCTTCGCGGATCGGCGCTATCGACCCGCTTTCCAACCTTGAATCAAAGAAGATTTACATTTTCAGCGGTACGGCCGATACGATCGTCAAGCAAAGTGCCGTCGATGCTAGCGTCCAGTTTTTCAAATTGGCCCGGGTTCCCGATTCAAACCTCGCCTATGTCAGCAATTACCCTGCCGGTCACTCGTTTGTTTCGAAGGTCTTCGGGAATTTGTGCCCGACCAACGCAACGCCGTACATCAACGAATGTGTGAACGATCCCCCAAATACTGCCAACGACAACAATTACGACCAGGCTGGCGCGATTTTGCAGTTCATCTATGGCAAGCTTAACCAGCCGGCCGCCAAACCAACCGGGAAGTTGAGGGCGTTCGACCAGAAACTCTACGGGGCCGCCAACCCGGTGTCGAGCATGGCGGATGTGGGGCATGTCTTTATCCCCGACAGCTGTGGCAAGCCTAAAGCCAACTGCAAACTGCATGTTTCCATCCATGGCTGCCGCCAATCGCAGCAATCGATTGGGGACGATTGGTATACCAAGCTCTATCTGAATAACTGGGCGGATACCAACGGTATCATAGTGCTGTATCCGCAAGTCAATAAGTCACTCCGGAGGCCGTATAATCCCCGGGGTTGTTGGGACTGGTGGGGCTTTACAGGCAGCAACTATGCGATCAAGGGTGCTGTCCAAATGGACGCCATTATGAAGATGATCGCTGCTCTGGGCGCCCTCTGACGGCGAAGCGCCAAGACACCTGCAGTTATCGCCGTGGCGACATCCGTTCTCCTTGGGGTGGACCGAGTGCACACGCGGCATCATAACCGCGTTGCGCCTTGGGGCCGAGCTTAAGCTTGACCATATTGGCGAGATTCGACGCCCTACGGCATCTTCTCCCGAGCGTTGGAAAGGAATTTCACTTCAGATTACCATCGTTCGAGAGATCGAACGTGACGACCTTCTGTGCATGGACAAAGAGGTTCTTATGAGTTTCTACGCGCGGCATCGGAATGAAAATGACGCGCGAACTGTAATCCATTTGCATCGCGCCAACCTATTTCGGTTTTGATTTTTGCGGTTTCAAGGAGATGGTGAAATTCTTAAGCACTCGAACATCTAGATTCCTAACGGTATGAACTTATAGTGATTGTTTGAGTCACTCCCGCTCGAAAAGTCTTGCGCGCCCTCTTGACCCTACCTCGCTAGCTACCCATTTCATCTGTCGTCGACGCCAAAATGAGTCGACTACGTCAGGGGCGCCGAGCTTCTTGGCGTTCCTCGTATCTATGTTGCTCCGTGGAGGATGTAGCTATGAGAACAAACCTCGATCTTACCCCTTTCTATAGGTCCAGCATCGGCTTCGACCGCATATTCGATCTTCTCGAAAATGCCAGCGTTAACGCCGACAAGTGGCCGCCTTTCAACATCCTAAAACTCGGCGAAGACACGTATCGCATCGCGATCGCGGTGGCAGGTTTTGCCGAAAGCGAACTGACGATCACCCACGAGGCAAAAATGCTCGTGGTGAACGGCGCGAAGTCGGAGGACGACGAAGCACTGTATCTGCATCAAGGCCTTCCCGTAAGGTCGTTTGTGCGCAGATTTGAGCTGGCTGATCACGTGATCGTCGAAGGCGCAAAGCTCGAAAACGGGCTACTCCTCATCAATCTTAAGAAGGAAACACCTGAGGAGATGAAGTCGCGTCGGATTGCCATCCAAGCCGAGTCTGCCAAAGCCGCTTCAAAGCAGATTGAGGGCGCCAAAGCCTAGCGTGATGCGCACCTGCTTACTCCTCGGCTGTTCCCGAACCGCCAAGGACGTCATCGCACGACAGGAGGAAGAAAACCGAAGAAAGGATGATAGCCATGAGTGTACGTGACCTGATCCCATGGAGCCGTGGCAACAGCCAGGTTCCGAACGTCTATCGTGGCGACGACATGGACCCGTTCCTGTCGCTTCACCGCAATGTCAACCGTCTGTTCGACGAAGTCTTCCGCAGTTTCGGTCCGCCATCGTTGTTTGGTGGCACATCGCCGATTGGCGCCGAGTGGCCGCACGTAGAGATCAAGGAGAATGACGACGAAATCCGAGTGATAGCGGAAATTCCGGGCATCGATCCAGAGGATATCGAGTTGCTTCTGAAAGACGGCGTGCTTACGCTTCGCGGTGAAAACAAGTCCGATACCGAGGACAAGGATCGCGGGTTCAGCGAGCGTTATTACGGACGCTTCGAACGGCGACTGGCTTTGGGTCGCCAGCTTGATGAGAGTAAGGTCGCCGCAACGTTCAAGAACGGTCTTCTTACGGTGACGCTGCCGAAGACCGAGAAGGAGCGAGCCAACGTCAAGCGGATCGCCATCGACAACACCGAATAATACCGACAGCTGCAAGCTCGCCGGGTACAAACGCACCCGACGAGCTTGGGCAACGGCGACGCAGTCTTACGGTCGCGATCGAAAATACCATCCCGGGCGCTGCGCTTTTGGTCGCATCGCCAATGGGCACTTAGTGGGTAAGCAGAGGTGGAGGCAGGAAGTCCAATACATTGCTCGTATAGCTTTCGACCAGCGCACTGAACGGAGTGCCGTCCTGAAGCTTCAACACTGCATGATGTTCGAGAAGAAAGGGCGGTAGTATAAGAGATCCCGTTGCGGGTGTCGGTAGTTCCTTTTCCACGTCCCATCCTTCTGGAAGAGGGGACCACAGCAAATTGGAAGATAGATTTGTGCGGGTGAAATTAAGAGATTGGACGGCTCTGCCAAAGGCGACGTCGCTCGTATTCAACGCTTTATTCATGTCCATTGTCAGCCTTGCCGGAACATACCAATTGTCAGCCTCAGAAAGGACGCGATTGCCGCAAACGAGGCGGACATGTCGGTAAGCGATGGGCTCGTCGGGGCCGACCGCCAGAAGTTCTCGGATGCGGCTATCGACGGGCTTGTCTCTCCCGCGTACCCGCTGTGCAACGATCTTAGAACCTTGCGGTGCGAGATTGTGTCCGGCACACCACCGGTCGAGCGTCAAAGTGGCGCTAGCGTTACTCAGGAGAGTTGCATTCAAGGTTTGGAGAATCGCAAGCGCCTCAATCCGTGCCGTTGGCGTGTTTGGCCATTGCACCGTGGTGAACGATTCCTGCGCCGATATGTTATGTGCGGCCAGCATGATCGCAGCAGCAGGTGCAAATGCGATAACCCGTATAAACTTCCAACAGTAAATTGACACGAAAAGTCATCCTTTGTGCGAGTTTGATGAGCGGTCGAGACGATATTTATTGCCAGGGAGGCTTTCCCACAAGAACGCTCGAAGGTGACTTCTAAAAGGCTATGTGAGCGGGCCTACCGTCCCGCTTTCAAGGTTTCCGTAGATACCTGGCACCAATGATGGCTGCTGAGCGCATCATGACGGACGTTACCTCTGCCTTGGGAAACCGGCCGGTTTATGTCCGAGGCGGCACCCGTCGTCCCAGCGTGAAAACCGATGCGGCGATAATCCATGACGTAAATGGGTGCGATCCAAAGAATCGATTTTTCCAATAAGTCGAGTGCCGTTAGAACGCGCTGAATTTGGCTTAGCGCGACAGCACGACGGTTTTGCCACGGAGTTCTGACGGAATGATAGCCGTCATGGCGATCAAGGAGTGAAGCAGCTTCGCTCACTCCCAGACTGACGGACTAGGTGAGAGCGTTGTGGCCGATATGCGAAAACGCGGAGAATGTATGTGCGGGATTGTGGGTATTGTCGGCCATCATCCGGTTTCGGACCGGTTGATAGACGCATTGAAACGGCTTGAATATCGTGGCTACGATTCGGCAGGCGTCGCGACGATCGACGGTGGAGCGCTCCATCGCCGGCGCTGTGAGGGCAAGCTCCTCAACCTTGAAGCAAAGCTGAAAGAACAGCCCCTGGCGGGCACAATCGGCATTGGCCATACGCGCTGGGCAACCCATGGCGCGCCGACGGAACGCAATGCCCACCCACATTTTAGCGACGGCATCGCAGTCGTCCACAATGGGATAATCGAGAATTTCGCCGAATTGAAGGATGAGCTGACCGCGGCCGGCACCGAGTTCCAAACCGACACCGACACGGAGGTCATCGCGCATCTCGTGGCAAGACTTCGCCGGGACGGCATGGCCCGGCGCGAAGCAATGCATGCGATGCTGAAGCGCGTCCGAGGCGCTTACTCGCTGGCTCTGCTCTTCGAGGAGGACCCTTCGACCATCATGGCTGCCCGGAATGGCCCGCCGCTCGCGATCGGTCACGGAAGCGGCGAGATGTTTCTCGGATCGGACGCGATTGCGCTGGCGCCCTTCACTAACGAGATCACCTACCTGATCGACGGCGATTGGGCGGTCATCGACAAGACTGGCGTCCGTATCTTCGATATCGACGGAAAGGTCACCACCCGACCGCGGCAGATCTCGGTGGTGACGGCCCATATGATCGACAAGGGCAACTATCGCCATTTCATGGAGAAGGAGATTTACGACCAGCCGGAGGCCATCTCCGATACCCTTGGCCATTACATCAACTTCAGCGACAATCAGGTGGTCGCGGCTTGGCGCGACACCGTCTTCACCAACGTGCAAAGCTTGGCGATCTCCGCCTGCGGCACTGCGTACTTGGCCGGACTAATCGGCAAATACTGGTTCGAGCACTACGCACGTCTGCCGGTCGAAATTGATGTCGCCTCCGAATTTCGGTACCGCGAAATCCCGTTCTCGCCACAGGTGGCAGCTCTCTTCATCTCACAGTCGGGCGAGACGGCCGATACACTTGCTTGCCTACGCCATTGCAAGGAGCACGGCTTGAAGACCGGTGCAGTCGTCAACACGCCCGAATCGACGATAGCACGAGAGTCCGACACTGTGTTCCCGATCCTCGCCGGACCGGAGATCGGGGTTGCGTCTACGAAGGCCTTTACATGCCAACTCGCCGTATTGGCTGCGCTCGCGGTTGCTGCCGGCAGGGCGCGTGGCACCCTTACGGAGAAGGAGGAACAGACACTGGTCGCCCGGCTTGCCGAGATGCCGCGCGTCATTGGGCAGGTGCTCAACAGCATCCAACCCAGGATCGAACTTCTGTCGCGTGAATTGGCAAAGTGCCGCGCCGTGCTCTATCTTGGCCGCGGAACCAGCTTCCCTTTGGCCATGGAAGGCGCCCTGAAACTAAAGGAGATTTCCTATATTCACGCGCAAGGGTATGCTGCCGGCGAACTGAAACACGGTCCAATTGCTCTCATCGATGAGAACATGCCGGTTATCGTGATCGCACCACACGACCGCTTTTTCGATAAGACCGCTTCCAACATGCAGGAGGTTGCGGCCCGCGGCGGACGGATCATCTTGATCACGGATGAGAAGGGCGCTCGCGCCTTGAAGCTCGACACGATGCAAACAATCGTTCTTCCAAATGTGGACGAGATCATTGCGCCGATGATCTTCTCGCTGCCGGTCCAACTACTCGCCTATCATACGGCCGTGTTTGCGGGCACGGACGTCGATCAGCCGCGCAATCTGGCGAAATCAGTCACCGTCGAATAGGTCATCGTTTCCGTAAGGGACGAATGACAGAGTTTAGATGACTTATAACTGCTGAGCATTTGGAGATCGACATGCCGCAAACGAAGATATTTGGCTTCTCGGGGAACATAACACGACCGTCCACGACGCGCACATTCGTCGACCATATCGTCGGGCAATTGGCAATCAAAACGCGAGCGGTGGCGCAGTCCTTCGATGTCGATGACCTTGGACCTTCACTATTGGCGGCCAAACGGCTAGACGACCTCAGCGCTCAAGCACGCGGGGTCGTAGACCAAATGCTGGAGGCAGACGTCCTGGTTGTAGGCTCACCCACCTACAAGGGCAGTTACACCGGCCTATTCAAGCACTATTTCGATTTGCTCGATCCAACATCGCTGAGGGGCAAGCCTATCATCATCGCTGCGACGGGCGGAGGCGAGCGTCATTCGCTTGTCGTCGAGCATCAGTTGCGCCCTCTGTTCGGGTTCTTTGAAGCGCTTGCGATGCCGACCGCAATCTATGCCACCCGTAATGACTTCGCCCACGGGGAGGTGATTTCCGAGGCCATCCGCATGCGTGTAGGCCGGGCTGTCGAGGAAGCAGCGTACGCAATAGGATGACCAGACGCAGCAAACGTCGGCGCAACAGGCTCTATTGTCCCACGCGAACCTTAAGAGGCGAATTAGCGGTATTCACCGCCTCGAAGACAACGTTGACTCTGTGTTTCCCTGGTCCAATCGGATGCCAGTGTCCTCAAAACGCTAGCCTCTCCCCGGCCGTAGGTGGTCTTGTTATAGTTGGCGAGCGCGCCCAATCCTGGCTCAATCCAGCAGCTGATTGGCGATCTCTGACGGAGTCGCCGACAAAAAACTGCTGCTTTGGACGGCGGAATAGCCCGACATCACTGGTGTCGCCAAGATGTTTTGAACAGTTGAGTTTTGTCACCTTCGAGACCGTCAGGCATTTCAACTTTGCACCACAACAGCCGACATTTTTGACGCCACGGTTGAGCGCGGACACCCGTGAACTGCGAGGAATTGCCATTTGAGAAAACCGTGTCTTCTACTCGCTGCCGTTCTTGTCTGTGCAGCACTCCAGTTTCCCTGCGCCAATAGCATGGCTGAACAGGCGGCCGCACCCGCTCTGACGGTTTCTCTGACGGCGCCGGCAATACGGGACTGGCCGGAGACCGTTCCCGCGAGCGGCTGGTTGAAGCCCTGGCAGGAAGCAATCATCGCGTCCGAAACGAGTGGCCTGCGCATCACCGACGTCCTGGCGGATGTCGGGTCCGTGGTCACGAAGGGGCAGACGCTGGCCCGGCTTTCGCAGGAGAGCGTGCTGGCGGACCTTCGCAAGCAGGAGGCGGCTGTCGTGACTGCCAAGGCAAATCTGACAAAGGCCAAGGCGAATGCGGATCGTGCACGCCAGCTCAGCACTTCGGGGGCCCTCGCCGACGAGAAAATCACTGGATATCTGGCCGACGAGCAGACGGCGACGGCAAGCCTGACATCCGAGGAAGCCGCGCTCGACGGCGAAAAGATCAAGCTTGCGCAGACGACTATCACCGCCGCCGACGATGGCCTCATAACCTCGCGTTCGGCCGATCTCGGCGCCGTCGTCTCCACCGGCACCGAGCTCTTCCGCATGGTGCGCCAGCAGCGTGTCGAATGGCAGGCCGAAGTATCGGCGCGTTATCTGCCGCGCATTTCGGAAGGCTTGAGCGTTAGGATCAACGGGCCGGAAGGTCACGTCATTGCCGGCAAGGTGCGGCTTGTCGGACCCTCGGTCAGCACCGACACCAGCCGGGCGATCGTCTATGTCGCGCTTCCCGCCGACATTCGTCCGCGGACCGGCCTCTACGTCACGGGCAGCATCGAGTTGCAGACCACACCGGCGCTCACCGTCCCCGAGACGGCAATCGTGTTCCGGGATGGCATCAGCTACGTCTTCACCGCCGGCGAGGACAAGCGGGTGCGACGGGTCCGCGTCGAAACCGGCCGCCGCAACAATGGTGAAGTCGAGATCGTCTTCGGCATCGATCGGTCGTCGAAGGTCGTGACGTCAGGCGGTGCCTTTCTGTCGGACAATGACCTCGTGAAGATTGCGGAGGCGAACTGATGAACTTCTCCGCCTTCTCGATCCGCAATCCCATACCAGCGATATTGCTGTTTGTGATGTTTGGATTTGGCGGGCTTTGGGCATTCAAACAGCTGGCGGTTCAGTACTTTCCGGATATGGACCTGCCGACCATCAGTGTCACCGCCACGCTCGACGGCGCTGCGCCGACGCAGCTCGAGACGGAGGTTGCCCGCACCATCGAGGATAGCCTCACCTCCTTGAGCCATCTCGATCATATTCTCACGACGATCACCGACGGCACCGTCTCGACCAAGGTATCCTTCAAGCTGCAGAAAGACAGCGAAACGGCCCTCAATGAGGTCCGCAATGCCGTCGATAGCGTCAAGGCCGATCTGCCGGCACAGATGGCGACGCCGATCATTACGAAGGCCACCGTCCAAAGCTCCGCACTTGTCACCTATGCCGTCCGCTCGACCGCTCTCAACGAGACCGAACTCTCCTGGTTTGTCGATAACGATCTGACCAAGGCACTGCTATCGGTCCCGGGCGTCGGCCAGGTCAACCGCATCGGCGGGATCGATCGCGAGGTCCATGTCGATCTCGATCCTTCGACGATGGCGTCGTTCGGCGTCACCGCCGCGACGGTATCAGCGCAGTTGAAGGCCGTGCAAGCCGACAAGTCTGGCGGCCTTGGCGAAGTCGGCGGCAAGCGTCAGACATTGCGCACGCTCGGCGCCGTAGAGTCGGTCGAGGCCCTGAGGGAGCTCACTATACCGCTCGCTAACGGGCAGCAGGCCCGACTCGACGACATCGCCTCGGTCAAGGACAGCTTCGCGGAGCGCACCTCGATGGCCTATCTCGACGGCAAGCCGGTGATCGCCGTCGAAATCAAGCGTTCGAACGGGTTTTCCGACAGCAGCGTTTCGGCTGACGTTAACACGGCAATGAAAAATTTCGCAGCGTCGCATCCCAATGTGCAGATCCATGCAGTCTACAGCCTGATCGGGTCAATTCTCGGCAATTATGACGGCGCGATGCACATACTGTATGAGGGTGCGATCCTGGCGATCGTGGTTGTCTGGCTCTTCCTTCGGGACTGGCGCGCGACGATCCTGTCGGCTGTGGCACTGCCCTTGTCGGTCATACCGACCTTTCTGGTCATGTACCTGGCGGGCTTCAGTCTGAACGTCGTCACCTTGCTGGCGCTGTCGCTTGTGGTAGGTATTCTCGTCGACGACGCCATCGTCGAGATTGAAAACATTGCCCGCCACCTGCAGATGGGCAAGCGGCCGATCGATGCCGCGATGGAGGCGGCCAACGAGATCGGGCTGGCCGTCATCGCCACCACCTTCACGCTGGTCGCCGTCTTCCTGCCGACGGCATTCATGAGCGGCATACCGGGCCTCCTGTTCCGTCAGTTCGGCATCACCGCCGCTGTTGCCGTCGTTGCCTCGCTTGTCGTTGCGCGTCTGCTTACCCCCATGATGGCAGCCTATTTCATGAAGGCTCATCCGTCGGAGCAGAAGGATGGCCGAATCATGCGCGCCTATATGGCGCTCGCGAAGGCTGCCCTCGATCACCGGAAGACAACAGTGGCCGTGACTGCCGTCGTCGTTGCGGTTTCGCTTTCCGTTATCCCCCTCTTAAGAACGGGATACCTGCCAGCCGCTGACGACTCGCGGACGCAGATCACGCTCACCCTGCAGCCCGGCGCCACTGTCGAGCAAACCGACGCCGCAACCAGGAAGGCCGCAGATATTCTCAGTGAGATTCCCGACGTGACACATGTGTTTGCGGCTATCGGCTCGGGATCCTCGGGCGGTGGTGCGACGGTCGCCAGGAGCAGTGTCGGGTCTGCCGCGATCGTCGCCACGCTGACGCCGATTGATGAGCGCGACCGCAAGCAGTCGGAGATCGAAAACGATATCCGGCAGGCGCTCTCCGTCCTCCCCGGAGTGCGTGTGGCGGTCGGTATCGGCAACGGTACCAAGCTCGAGTTCACTCTGGCCAGCGACGATGCCAGTGCGCTCGATAGCGCAAGCACGGCGCTCGAGGAGCAGTTGCGCACGCTGCATGGCATCGGTGCGGTGACATCAACGGCCGCAAGGCAGGCGCCGGAAATTCAGATCACGCCCGACTTTGCGCGCGCCGCAGCGCTCGGGGTAACGTCGAATGCGATCGCCAGCGCCGTGCGCGTGGCGACAAATGGGGAATATTCCTCCGACCTGCCGAAGCTCAACCTGCCGCAACGCCAGATCCCGATCGTCGTCCGCTTCTCGCCGGAAACGCGCACCAGTCTGGATGATATCAAGACCATGCGGGTGGCCGGCACCAATGGCAATGTCGATCTCGGATCGATTGCCGATGTCCGCATCGGCGGCAGCCCTTCGGAGATCGACCGTATCGACCGCATGCGCAATGTCACCGTTTCCGTCGAACTCAACGGCCGCATTCTGGGCGATGTCAACCGCGAGGCGAAGGCGCTGCCGGCTCTCCAGCATCTGCCGCCAGGCGTTACGCTGGTGGAACAGGGCGAGTTGCAGCGCAGCTCCGAGCTGTTCCAGAGCTTCGCGCTTGCGATGGCGATCGGTGTGTTCTGCATCTATGCCGTGCTCGTCCTGCTGTTCCACGATTTCCTGCAGCCGCTCACGCTGCTGATGGCCCTGCCGCTCTCGCTCGGCGGCGCGCTGGTGCCACTCGTGCTGACCGGCACCAGTTTCTCGATGCCTGCCGTCATCGGCCTTCTCATGCTGATGGGCGTTGTGACGAAGAACTCCATCCTTCTCATCGAATATGCGATCATGTCACGTCGCCGAGGCATGTCCCGGTTCGATGCGCTCGTCGATGCCTGCCACAAGCGGGCGCGGCCGATCGTCATGACCACCCTTGCCATGGCCTCGGGCATGCTGCCGGCCGCGCTCAGCCTGTCGGGTGGGGATTCCAGCTTCCGGCAGCCGATGGCCATTGTGGTGATCGGAGGCGTGATGATATCAACGCTGCTCAGCCTCATCATTATCCCGGTCATCTTCACCTTCGTCGACGACCTGCAAAATTTGCTCAAATCGTTCAATCGCCGAGCGCTTCGACGCCATGCGACCTGCGGGCGAGAGACGGAGTTCAGTAATTTGCCAGGCGATCTCGGCGGCGATACAGGGAAATCCCTAGAGATGACTCCATCTCAGCATAAAGTCATCGAACCCACACCTTGATCGGGACTGGAGGCGTTTTTGGCAAACGCTTCTCGTTGTCGATCAAATCACGCGAATTCCAACCCTCGGCCTGTCATTGATATTGCCTCCTGCGGTCAAGTGCGAAGCTCGGCGCCTTCTTTGTTGCGGCAGTCGCGCGTGTGGATACTATGCGCGGCAGCAGATAATGCATTTTAATTTTAGCCTTTCAGTTGAGGCGGAAGAGGACATCATTGCGATCGCCGAACAAGGTGTAAGCATGTTCGGATCCACACAGGCGAGGCGATATCATGATGACTTGTTCGCTGTGCTTGACCTCATTGCCGCCAACCCGCGAATGGCACGTGAGCTGGAAGAGATTTCGCCACCGTTAGAATTCATCCGTTCGAGGCCCATCCTATTGTCTACAAGATCGAGGAAAACGGAGCAATTTTCGTGATCCGAATACGCCATAGACATGAAGACTGGACCGGCGATCCTGTCTAGGACTCACTGAGTAGACCAACATGCATCATTGTGTGAGAGGCGTTACGGTCGGGCTGTGACGCATGTCAGATCAGCTACATCGCCGTTATCCTGTGCTTTTTCTCCTGATTTTTTGGAGGAGATGGCCTATACCGATTTGCCGGACAGCAGTCTGGAGAGTTCGTTCTAAGATAACGTCGGGGACTGAGTGACGCAGCAGTTCGATTTGTTTGTTTCAAGTGAGACACCTTCCGCGAAGGCAGCTGCTTCATTGCCTGCCAAGCGCCAACGGTCAGCTGCTTTAAGTGAGGACGATATGGTGCAGCAACTCCAGGCGACCGGCCGATATCGCATCCTCAAAAAACTCGAACCGCGTGCCATCGCAACGGAGGCGCGGCCCGGATTCCCGTTGAAGTGAGGTGGCTCCTGATCGAGGCTCGCCCGGGCAAAGGAACCTTCGTTCGCGAGGGGCCCGCAAGTCCCGCCGAGGTTGTCGACCTATCTTGGCAATCTGTCGCGCTTGGAGCTGCGCGGGGAGACGGTGGTTTTTTGGAAACTTCATTGACGCTTCCACCAGCCGACGGCTTGATCTTGAGCATGGGCTACCTGCCGCCTGATCTACAGGCGTCTGGCCTTTTGGCACACGCGCTCCGTCGAGCCGCAGGTCGTGTCGATCTTTGGGATAGACTGCCGATCGAGGGTCTTCAGTCATTGCGGGCGTGGTTCGCGCGCGAGATCGGAAACGGCGCCGTGTTCTCACCCCACGATGTCATCATATGCAACGGCGGACAGGCGGCGATCACTGCGACGCTACGGGCACTTGTGCCGCCTGGACGTCCCATTCTTGTGGAGACGCCGACCTATACTGGCGCTATGTCGGCTGCCCGGGCGGCGGGTCTTGAAGTCATTCCCGTAGCCATTGACGAAAACGGAGTGCGACCGGAACTGCTGGAGGACGCCTTCGAACAGACGGGGGCCCGGGTCTTTTACAGCCAACCAACCTTCTCCAATCCTTCGGGCGTCGTCATGTCGAATGAGCGGCGAGCTGCTGTCCTCGACATTGCTGCAAAGGCAGGCGGGCGCCTTCATCATCGAGGACGACTGGGCGCGCGATCTCGATCTGGCAGGCAACGCACCGGCTCCGCTTGCGACGGCTGATCGCCATGGACACGTTGTTTATATTAGGTCCCTTGCCAAATCGGCTGCACCCGGTTTGAGGGTCGCAGCCGTTATCGCAAGGGGAGCTGCCCTGGCACGGCTGAAGGTGGCTCGCGTGAGTCAAGACTTTTTTGTTTCCGGTCCCTTGCAAGCGGCGGCTTTGGCCGTTGTCTCCGCGCCAAGATGGAAGCCTCATCTCAAGGCCGTCCGCGCTGCCCTAATCGAGCGGCGCGATGTCCTCGTCGGGGTGCTGCGCGAGGAAGTTGGGGATTGCGTGACGTTCCAGGTCCCGACCGGAGGCATGCACCTTTGGCTACGCTTGCCGGATCACGTCTGCGATGTCGCACTCGCTGCAGACCTGGCCCGGAACGACGTTATCGTTGGCGCTGGTCGCCCATGGTTTCCTGCGGACCCAGAAGGCTCTTTCCTGCGGCTAACTTTCGCAGGCCACCCCACCACTCTTGTTGAGGGCGCAAAGCGCCTCAGCCAGGCTATTAAACACAAACTTTAATCTTGGATAACGGAAGGAATAGGGGTTAGTCCGCTGCGCGAGAAGCGGCAGGGCCAGCCACGCTTTCCATTTGACCCAATGCCGGAACGGGTCGAGCCATGCCTTGCACTGCTCGAAGCCGCCGAAGGGTGCCGATTGGGTCTATGAGATCAAATGGGACGGATCCCGCTTGGCCGTCCATATCGAGCCGCAGCGTGTTCGCATCCTTACGCGTGGTGCCATGATTGGACACATCGCTTTCCATCGATTGCCGCGGCAGCAGGTGAGATCGGTGGGAACGCCATCCTCGATCGCGAGGCGGTTGTTCTTGATGAGGTAAGACGGTCAGACTTCCGTGCCCTTCAGCAGGCGCTGGGCGGTCGCGGCGGTAAACGGAGTTCGGGGGAGGCGATTTTCTACGCCTTCGATCTTCTGTACTTCGATGGCCACGATCTCCGCCAGGTGGAGCTATCCGAGCGCCGGTAGGCACTTTCCGGCGTGGTACACGGGGACGCGGATGCAGTTATGCCGGGCTACCAGCACCCCGGATGGGTTCATCTTTAAGCAACACCTAAAAAAACGGCGAGCGATCTTGTGACCGCCAGGAGCGCATCATCTTCCAGGCGACCGATCGTTGTGCCAATTCTATCCCGTTTCACGGACATGGCTTTGTCCACCATCACTTGCGAGGCTTTTCGCAATCCGCTTTGCACTGTCGGCTGAATGGTTGGTCGAATGAGCGGCGCGTCGACCAGTGTGCTGGAGATCAGCAGGACAGTGATCGTTCCAGTTGCATCAAACTGATCGGCCTGGATGATTAGTGCTGGACGCGGCTTGCCGAAATCACCGCTGATTGCGACGGTCACAATGTCACCGCGCCTCACGCTTCACCCTCGTCGTCCAGGTCATCGAGAGCGGCGTCAAGGAAGTCTTGCAGACCGGGATCGGCGGCATCGGCAAGGGCTACCTGAACGGACTGACGATGGCATTCGGCGGCAAAACCAGGGCGACGAGTATCGGGAACCCATATTTGCACAGGACGCAGCCCAGCGGCGCGCAACGTCTCACGGCGCTTTTGAACTCGTTCGTTGACCGAGCTTGCCATGATCAAACTCCAATGTGATTGTTACATGTAACATAATGGGCGAGCCCCGCCATGTCAATGAGTCGCAGCAGAGCGTGAAGGTACTCACTCTGGCGGGGACAAGTTGCGGTATATTCAGGCGTCGGTTGGGAGGGGCGGGCTGATCGAGTTCCGGCGCTTGCCTGGGGCCTTTGCCGAAGAACCGACCATTCATCGTCCACAACGACTGGTCGTCAAAATGTGTCGACGAAGTGGATTGGTGACCCGACATTTTCAAAAACAAAAGAGGCAATTACCTCAGAGCGATACGGCACTGTCGCGTACGCTTCAGGATACAGTAAATGCGAACCATCCTGTGCCCATATTTGCGCCGCCCAATGTTTGGCAGATGCGAACGAATGCCAACACAACGCCCGGTCAGTTGGCAACGAGTTTGAGCCAATTCGCGTTGACCCAGCCCTTGTTCTTATAGGGCAGGGGGTGCGTTTTCGTTGAATGGCATCTCACATTGGGGGTCTCGCTCCCGTAGACGACACCGGCCCACTGTCCGCGCTGCTGGAAGGCGATGACCATATCGCCATTGTGAAGTTCGCCAAGCTGGCGGTACTGGCTGCCAGGCCCGGACCTTATTGCGAGAAAGCCGTCCCCGTTGGCTTTTAGTCCGGCAACCATGTTGCTCGAGCAGTTTGCCACCTGACCGTCTCCGCCCTCTTCCAGAATTTGGACGTCCAGGTCACCGCCCGCGGCCGTCGCTTTTTCCGTGGCAGGCTGATCGCTTTTTCCTTGCTCCGGTTTGAAATCCCTGCCGTTCCAGTACAGGGTCGAATAGCAGGTGTCGGACCCGGCGCGGCCGCAGCTACTTCCATGCAGGGCAAGCTTGATCGCCGGTCGCCCTGCGATCTCGACAAAGCCTATGCCCTGCACATAGTCGTCAAAGATGGATTTGTAACTTTTGTCGGGTTTGGCCACGAAAATCTGCGTCTCGCATCCAGCCGAACCGCAAAAGGATGAAGGCATGCCGACACATTTCAAATGAGCGTAATCAAGAATGTAATCCGGAACCTGATCGCCGTTGATGTCCTTGATGCTGACGAAGCCCTTTTCAAGCTTGGCAGGCCCTCCGCAGTCTTTCTTGGACTCGTCGATCGCCGCCTGAACGGGCTGGGGGAGCGACTGCGCCGATGCGGCGCCCGAGCATGCGAGAGCGGCCGCCGCGCTTACCACCAGAATTGCCTTGCGCATTTTTCCCTCCGGAGCAGCCGAATTGCGACGCCTCGCCTGGACATTGGTGTCCGAGACGGCGCGTGTATTGCAAGGAAACATACATGAAAGGGCGAGCGTCTTGTATCGCCTGAACGGGCGATGACCGCGCATATAGCCCAGCACTGCGCCGTCACATTGCGGAATGGACCGCGGACAGTGATCGCAGTGGCCGTAGAGTGACGAACTGCTCGAAGCTCGGCGCCACGCCAAATCCGGCGTCTACAGGCCATAAGGCTAAGCCGCTGCGGGCTGGCTCGCTGCAATTCGTGCAGATTGGCTAATGGGCTCGCGGTCCTTAGCCCTGTCTCTTAAGGTCGATTGCTCCAAGCAATAAAACCTCCGACGAGCATTAGGAATGACGTAAAAAAGAACACTGAATGTATACCGGCATGAGCAGCTAATACGCCGCCAATGGCCGGGCCGAGCACTTGACCCGCGTGCTGCGCCGATGTCGACCAGCCGAGGATCGCGCCGACGGCTTGCTCGGGGACGCTGTGGCGTATCACGCTGCCGATACAAGGTAGCAAGCCCCCTAAAACGAGCCCCATCAATATTCGCAGCCCCACCAACTCCAAAACGTTCGTAACGAAAGCTTGTGACAGAAGGAGTGCCGCAGCGATGCACATTGCGACAACGATAACTTTCCAGTGCCCGACGCGATCTGCTAGTCTTCCAAGGTGCGAGGCGGAAAGAACACTCCCAAACGCTGTACCCGAAATGACCAGACCGGCCCAAAGGGTAACATGACGATTTGGCTCGACGAGTTGCGAAATGTAAATCGCTGTTATTGGTTCAATGGACATATTGGCGATCATCAGAAGCAAGCCCGTCGCCAGCATTGCCAAGACAGGCCTCCTGCTTGGGATCGTCGACCAACTGTTGGAGTGTTCACGCTCTGTCGTTCGAGCATTGAAATTCTCTCTGATCAAAAATGCGCTGGCAACAAAAGTGAGGAAGACTAATGCCGCAGTCAAAAAGAACGTTTCTCGAATGCCGATTAATGTTGGTAGAAATCCGCCGATCAGCGGGCCGACGAGGTTGCCCCCCATAATCCCCGTGGCCAAGAACCCCAACGCCCAGCCAATACGGTCTTTGGGAACCTGTGTCGCTACCAAAGCATATGATCCAGACGAGTAGCCTCCGAGTAGACCGGCTAAAAATCTCATAGCCAGCAACTGCCATACATCTTGAGCTACACCCATCAAGGCCATCGCTGCGACCACGCCCAAGCTTGCGCGAACCATCATCGCCTTCCGACCGTAGCGGTCGGCAAGTCTTCCCCAGAGCGGGGCAACCAGTGCGGCCGCAAGGAAAGTCACGCCGTACGCCACGCCCGAAAACTGCGCTATGGATGCTTGGTCGCTGACGCCTAATTCCCGGATATATAGGGGTAAGAAGGGAAGTAACATTGTCATGGCAACGGTCGTGGTGAACGAACCGGCAGCACAAACAATAAGGTTCGTCCTCCAATAGGGCGTGCTGCCGTTCAGATACGAGCTCGCATTCCCAAGCTTATTTCCACTGTTGAGCACTGTGAATCGCACTTCTTGCTGGGGCATATGGATTTCGGGCACACATTCGGTGTCAATGCCGACCTCGAACCGACTGCTTCGCTTCCGTGTGCGTCGAGGATTGCTAAAGACGTTATGGATCAGAAGTCCTCCTCAGTCGCGGGATAATCCGCTCTATGGCGGAAGGGATTGACGCTGTGGTCAATGCCTTCTCCGGTAGAATGTACTCTGGTAGATATCTGACATGTTGCTCTTGTAGCCCCCGGTCCGTCCGCTGGATTTAGCCGAGAAAGGAATGTTCGCCGGCAGCTCCCGCCGTTTCGCTACAGGGCTGCAAGGCTCGTGCCAAAAACACCGAAAGACTTCCTGTCAGCTTTTCAGCTATTTAACTTGAGACAAAATGAGTTTGCTCAACAAAACTGTGTCGCAAACCCGGTGCAGACGCGTCAAATGAGATGCTCCCGCCGTCTCAACTATGCATTTCGCGGACATCTTGTAATTTCCGTTGCCAGCAGGTTGTCAACGATGAAATCGATATTGTGTTCTTAGAGCGCGCACGCGAACGCGTCTCTCGTGCCGCTTGTTCTCTGTAGCAGTTAGGAGCCGCATAAAAGCGGCAGAGCCGGCTGCTCGGCTGATAACAAGATAGGTTGTCATTCTTGAGTTCAGGAAGTCGGCGACACAGTGAGATCGGTGCGCCATGCTGCGGCACTCGCGAAACCAGCCAAACTTAAATCAGCAGGTTTGGAGCACCTACCGTCGCTCTGCCCCACTTCCCCAAGCATGCAGCACGCCGCGGTGTTGACCCAGATCAACGTAGCCAACCGCATTGCTGGTAATCTTAAGCATTGCTAAATCCGAAGGTTAAATGCGGAGGTGACACAATGCTAGCGGCAGCAAGAAAAGATTATCTCGTCGGCCCGTCGCGGAATGCAATCCCGTGTTTGGGGCGTTGGTGCATGGATTGGGATTTGAGGGGATGGCGATCTTTGAAACGGCTGTCTATGGCGTGGCTGCCCTACGGCGGACGGATTTCGGGCGTGCGCAAGCAAGCATGCGGTTGAGGACGGCGCAGCCGATAGCGACTTCGGTCTGCTGCACGGGAGACGATCTTGCGCGCAAAACGTTTTCCGATGATGGACTTGTATCGCCCTATGGCGGTCTCGATCAGCGAGCAACGGCTCAGCCATTGAATATCGCGAGTTGACCGAAGGCGAAACACCCTTGAAGATCGCTGGATCGGCTCTATCCGCGACTGACGACCGTGGGCGCACCGCGGCGACGAATTTCGCGCGATCCACGATGTTTTTTCCTTTTTTGGATAGCTTCGGCAGCAACCGGCATTCAGTTTGGTTTCATCGTGTGGTAACGGACCGTTGCGCGAGCAAAACGCCCCCCGGAAATTTGCTCGCGCACAATGAACCACACCCGGTTCCTCGGCCCTGCCTCACTGCCTTGAGGTGGGGCCATTTCACTAAAGACCGCTCCAGAACGTCACAGCTTCGCCGCCGCGGTGAAGAAGTCGTCGATCTGCTGGGGCGCGAAGCCCATCGCCTGAAAGCCCTCCTGCATCATCGGCAACGATTTGACGAACGAGCCGGAATATTCATAGGCGATCTGCACCGATCGGTCCTGCGTTTTCACCCATCCATCGACCTGGTCGAGAAGGCCTGCAGCTGCTTCCTCTTCTCTCATTGAGGCCGTGATTTTCAAGCAGCCTCTTTGCAAGCTCGCGGATTTGATTGCGGCTTCGGAAAATCTGGCCGAGAACAAGCGGGTGAACTTGGTCGGAAAGTTTATTGAGAATTGTTCCCAGCGATGGTCCGTCGACGACGCCAAGCTCTGACTTCGCTAGGTCGATGAAGCCTTGAACTGCTTCGACGCTTACGGGAACGCGTTGGTGTGGTTGGCCGGGCACCATCGGTGACAAGGGACCGGACAGGCTCGGATCGATGGGGCCGAGCGTTGCTTGCTTCGTCATGATGATCCGATTGGCACCGAGCGAGATCAGGGTTCCCGCGCTGTGGGCCTTATTCGGAACGAGGACCTCTAAGTCGTCGCAAAAAATGCGAAGCAGGTTAATGATACGGCATGCGGCCGCTGAATCGCCGCCATTAGTGTGAGGTATGAATGTAATTTTCTGTGCCGGCCATACCTTATCGAGGTGTTGGACAAAATAGTCGAACGCGTCGTTCGCGATCTGTGTTTCCATCTGCGGGCGGTCGCCGTTACGTAGCGTAACGCCTTCGATCCTCGATCCGCCTCGATCTTCTCAAGCAATGCCTTTCTTGTCGCGACTGTCATTTGGTTCTATTTCTCCCAGCAAACACGCTGAAAACTAACTTACGGTTGCTCGAATCCCAAGCGGACTCGCTCAGTTCGTGATATCTTCGTGACCCCTGCGTCGGTCCCTTAAAATCCTTGCTGCAGTGAATGTATCGGCGCACACCGTCCCTAATCTTTCTTCACGTCGCGGTTTATAGCAATGTCGGCTCCGGATACTAGCGGGGTACGCCCCATGCCCGAACAGCCGCATTTCGAGGCCGAAGGACGTATATCATTGATGACATTATCATGTTCTAATTCAGCGGTCGGAAGTGTGCCTCCGACGATTGAAACAGAGCACTTCATGGAAACTGTGCCCCTATCCCGATCGGATAGGGGCTTTTTCTCGGGCTCGCGACGACGGCAACCGGCTAATGAAGGTACTCGGATGGCGCGATCTCTTCCCGGCTTCGGGCGGCAGCGACCACCAATCGTCGCCTGTTAAGGACAACCCTGATTAGTTTTCGACCGTTCGGGCTCATGGGGTCGATATTCTGCCTTTTGCAACACCCGCTCACAGCGTCTACCAGAGCGTCAACGTCTTCAAAATCGTGGAAATAACTAAGATCAAACGCCATGCGTTCCTCCTGAATAAGGCAGAAGCGCGTATGATCTCCCAAGCGATCGTAGCCGTAAAATGCCGATCGATGGGGCACAGTACGCCGGAAATGGGTACATGGCAAAGAAAAAGCCCCCGCCTACTTGCGTTTCAGCGGGGGGAGGAAATATGGCAATATATTAGAATGCGCGAGTGAATGCTCAAAGGCCAAACTTAAGGTCACAAACCCTGTCCGAGCAGTTTTGGTAACTTTTTATTTCCAAAAGCACGCAAAAGTCGTGTTACGCGCTTTGGCATCCGATTCTTCGAATGGTCTTCTCCCAATGCCGCTATTTATTGTTTTGAGCGGGTGCTGTCGCGGGCGGCGTTGTGGTGGTCGGCTGTGTCGTCGTCGTCTGGGCTGGGGCGTTAGGGTTTGTCGTGCTGGTGTGCGGCCAGAAAGCCCAGGCGAGAGCCGCGACCACAATAATCGCGAGAATGACGACCCATGGCACCCAAGGTTGCCGACGTACCGGTGTCGTTCTGAGATCTGGGTTCGGCCTGTTGAAATCGTTGCTCATCGGAGTGCTCCTTTGAGACGTAACCTTTAGCTGCAGCAAAGGTTCCTGACTACGCGGCGTTGCGGTGAAGTTCATGAATGTGGGCTAATGGGGCTGTCTCCTCGGCTACGCCGTCCCATTCACCTGGCGATCCTCATCCGCTCCAGCGCCGGCAGATAAGCCAAATCACTGAGTCGAATCTACTCGAACAACTGCGATGCGAGATAGAAGTGGCCGCCCATGCTCTCAATGGTCGGCTCCGAGATGTTCTCATCGCTCGGAAACAAACTACTGCCTTGACCGTAGTCCTTTCCGGGCTCACGCGGTTGCCGATCGAACGATCGGCTTCGGAATGACGCGGACCAAGTCGTTGGCGGAGACGCAATCTGATCAGTCTCATCGTAGATCAAGTCGAATCCCAAGGTTGATCCACCGAAGCCGCCGGCAATTTCTCCCCAACTCCAGTTGATAAGTACGGGATGGCCGTGAGCGGCTGCGCTGTCTCTCACGTCCTTGAGAAAATCGGACTTGCGATACTCAAAGCGCAGGCGGTCAGGGGTAACGCCTAGATAGGCAATGGCGATCACTGGCAGAGCGCCAAGAAATGGCGCAACCACGACTGACAACATCCGCCACCAACGTCCCTTTATCGCATTCGAGACGATGAAAAAGAGCCACGCAAAAAAGGCGACGAGCATGGGGCCGAGCCACAGCATATCGCCGTCCCAATAGAGCTCGTACGCGAAACTTATGCCGTTCACGACGTCTGCGTAGAGAACAAACAGGAAAGCCCAGAGTATATAGGAGAGCTTGAATTCATCCCGAGGTGGAGATGTTGTGCGGGCAACTAAATCAGACAAATTCCTTCTCTTCCTGCCGACGAGTTGGGATCACATCAGCGCCGAAAACGGTTTCGCTCGTTGAAACAGCGGCAAAAATAGTTCAATCGCGCGAACGAGCCTCGCGCCCCGCGAACGGCTCAAATTCATCATCGCCGTCGAGATATTCCAGCTCGTGATCAATGTGGTCGATCGCCCAGCAGAGCGCCTCGATCTCGCTTCTCAGGTGCTCGGCCAAGTCCCCGGTAATGATGGCGATATCGGCCGCAGGCAGAGAAGCCTTGCTGTTGATGATCTTGATCGCGTCAGCCTCAAGGCCGGCAAGATGATGCTTCGCCCGCTCAATCTGGAATGACAACTTGCTTCGGTTGTCCAGCAGATATTCTCTGGTTTCGTCGATCATTTCGGCACCCGGCACGGCTCAGCACAAAAGAAAGCCCTGAGGGGAATCCGCAGGGCCAGAGAAGTGAGAGATATCGGATGGAAAGGAGCTCCGATAACTTTGGTCTAAAGGACGTCATGTCCTGACCACGATGGCAGAAGTTTGCCAGAATTCCGCCTCGCCGTAAAGTTCAGACTAATGGTTGGTCACCAAGCGGACGCTGAAAGCTTCGTGCGTCAATGGAGAAGCTGCGCCACCTTCAGCACCAACGTGCTTAGGCCCGCGCGCACCGTCAAAGCAGTCAAAATCGAAGTCGACATCATATCGCTCCTCAAATCGGATTTTGCGAGCTGACTACTGCAGCGGTGGAGGCGGTGTCGCTTGACAGATGGCGTGACATTGGCTGCGCCTTGCGCATCAACCTACCGCTGGCCTCCAGTCAAACGTAATCGTCGGGGAGGCGGTGCGCAGGCCGCCGATCGCTTCTTGCACGAAGTTTGAGAAGTTCCGCATAGCTTCCTTTGATGGGAGCAGGGACGACGTGCTTTGTCGCAGGCTTTGCGGCTTCAAGAACGGCTCTTACGTCTTCGTCGAGGAGAACCATACGGTTGCCAATAATGCGACAGGCGCCCAGTTGCCTGGCGAGTTTTCGAACCTTGCTAGGAGACCAGCCGTAATGTTTTGAGAATTGTTCAGGGGTCCCGGTAGGGACGATGGTTACCCATCGCCCCCCGGTCAGTTCCGTACGTGCGGCACTACCGCATACGGCTCCTATCGGCTGTAGTGACGGTAAGCCGAGCATCAGGATGCGGATGCATCAGCCGGCACGGTGGCAGGTATTTGCGGACGAGCCTTTGGAAACGATCCCAAGGCAAGCGGTGTCGCTGGCTTCGGCGCATCAAGGCGTGTCGCCAAGCTCGACCAACTTCCCAGC
>NZ_JARWGH010000048.1:0-32532 GCF_036528765.1 Rhizobium sp. BR 362
ATCCTGCACCACCAGGTGGCTGTAGGATTTGTGGTAGTCGACGCCAATATGGTAATCATAAGAGGCAGTCATGCTTCCAACTCCCTTGTTGAGATCTGCAAAACCCCAATAAGGTAAGCCGAAAGGCTGGAAGTGTGACTGTCCCTCGATCATCACCTGCATCTCAGTGATCCGTTCTCCCAACGGGCGCGGCCTCTTTCATGCCATCTCCTTTGCTTCGTCTGTCCGGAAAAGACCATATCCACGGCTTCGGCCGCCATCGCGGGCGCCAGCAGAAAACCGTGGCGATAAAGCCCATTGAGGACGGTGACTTTGCCCTCCCGCGTCACGCGGGGAAGGTTGTCTGGAAAGGCAGGGCGAATGCCGGAACCGGTTTCAGCGATGGCGGCATCGGCAAATGCGGGGTGCAGCGCATAGGCAGCGTTCAGCAGCTCCATGAGCGAGCGGGCGGTGATCGGCCCTTGGAAGTCCGTTTCGATCATCGTCGCGCCGACCATGAACAGACCTTCGCCGCGAGGCACGATATAAACGGGAAAGCGCGGATGGAGCAGCCGGACAGGCCGCGCAAGGGTGACCTCCTCCGTCCGCAGATAAAGCATTTCTCCCCGAACACCCCGCAACTCCCTGTTCTGGCCGATGCGGGCTGCGCCCGTGCAATCGACGACTTCGGCGAATTCGCCGTCATCCGCGATCTCATCGGCGAAGGTCACACCCTCTGCCGACAGATCGTCCTTCAATGACAGCAACACCTGACGAGGATCGAGGTGCGCTTCCTGAGGAAAAAACAGGCCTTGCCGGAAACGACCGGCAAGGGAAGGTTCGAGCATGGCGATTTCCCGCTCCTCAACCCAGCGATAGCCACTCGTGCGGCTGGCAAACCGCTTTAGCTCACTTTGATCGCGGTTCGGCGCGACGACCAGCGTTCCATTGCGGACGACCTTTCCGGGTAGGATCGCTTCCCATCGGTCGGCGGAATCCTGGCCGCGTTCGAGCACGGCCTCCTCAGCGCTTTCCCGTTCACACCAGGGCGCTAGCATGCCGCCGGCGAGCCATGAGGCGGCTCGGCTGAAATTCCGGCTGGGATCTACGATCGTGACTTCAGCACCGCGCCGAAGCAGTTCATGAGCGACGGTGAGGCCGGCGATGCCGGCCCCTTTGACAAGGACACGCATGTCATTCGGCCGGATGTGCGGCGGCATCGATCGGCATATAGAGGTCGCCGCCCTCACGATATTTCGCCGCCATCGCTTCCAGCCCTTCCTTCTGCGCCTCGGCGCGGATGTCGTGCGAAATCCGCATGGAGCAGAATTTCGGACCGCACATCGAGCAGAAATGCGCCACCTTATGGGCTTCCTTCGGCAAGGTCTCGTCGTGGAAACTGCGTGCCGTGTCGGGATCGAGCGACAGGTTGAACTGGTCCTCCCAGCGGAATTCGAAGCGCGCGCGCGACAATGCATCGTCGCGGACACGTGCGGCCGGATGACCCTTGGCGAGATCGGCGGCATGGGCGGCGATCTTGTAGGTGATCACGCCCGTCTTGACGTCGTTGCGGTCGGGAAGCCCGAGATGCTCCTTCGGCGTGACATAGCAAAGCATGGCTGTACCGAACCAGCCGATCATCGCCGCGCCGATGCCCGAGGTGATGTGATCGTAACCCGGTGCGATATCGGTCGTCAGCGGCCCGAGCGTGTAGAAGGGTGCTTCGCCGCAGACGGCGAGCTGCTTATCCATGTTCTCCTTGATCTTGTGCATCGGAACATGGCCGGGGCCTTCAATCATCACCTGGCAATCTTTTGCCCAGGCGATCTTCGTCAGTTCGCCGAGCGTTTCGAGCTCGGCAAACTGCGCGGCGTCGTTGGCATCGGCGATCGAGCCGGGGCGCAGGCCATCGCCGAGCGAGAAGGAGACGTCATAGGCCCGGCAAATGTCGCAGATTTCCTCGAAATGCTCGTAGAGGAAGCTTTCCTTGTGGTGATGCAGACACCACTTGGCCATGATCGAGCCGCCGCGCGAAACGATGCCGGTGACGCGGTTGACGGTCAGCGGAATGTAATGCAGCCGTACGCCGGCATGGATGGTGAAATAGTCGACGCCCTGCTCAGCCTGCTCGATCAGCGTGTCGCGATAGATTTCCCAGGTCAGCTCCTCGGCAACGCCGCCGACCTTTTCCAGCGCCTGATAGAGCGGTACCGTGCCGATCGGCAGCGGTGAATTGCGGATGATCCATTCGCGGATGTTGTGGATATTGCGGCCGGTCGAGAGATCCATGACCGTGTCGGCGCCCCAGCGGGCGGCCCAAACCATCTTCTCGACCTCCTCTGCCATGGATGAGGTAACGGCGGAATTGCCGATATTGGCGTTGATCTTCACCAGGAAGTTCCGGCCGATGATCATCGGTTCGCTTTCCGGGTGATTGATGTTGGCGGGGATGATCGCCCGGCCGGCGGCGACCTCCTGGCGGACGAATTCCGGGGTGACATGATCCGGAATGTGGGCGCCGAAGCTCTCGCCATCGCGAATCAAAGCTTCTGCTTTCGCTTTGCGGCCGAGATTCTCGCGGATGGCAATGAATTCCATTTCGGGCGTGATGATGCCGGCCCGCGCATAGGCGAGTTGAGTGACCGCCTTGCCATCCCTGGCGCGCAGGGGCTGGCGTTTGGCGGGAAATTCTGGCGTCAGCCGCTCGCCGGTGACAAAGCCGTTGTCTTCCGGACGCACATGGCGGCCTTCATAGGCCTCGACATCGCCGCGGGCGAGCACCCAGTCGCGACGGAGCTGCGACAGACCCTGCTCGATGCGGATATCTGCTCCCTCGACAGTATAGGGACCGGAGGAATCATAAACGACGACGGGCGGCTCGCCCGATGTCGGATGGACGCTGATCTCGCGCATCGGCACGCGGATGTCGGTGTGAATGTCTCCGGGAATGTAAATCTTCCGTGATGCCGGCAGCGGGCCGGTGGTGACGGTCGGAGTGAGGTTATTTGCGGCAATGGTCATGGTTTGAGGCTCCAAGTTGCGGTTGGAGACCCAGTCAATCAGCCGGAATGATGGAAAGACGCTGGCATGGAATCCACGCGGGAATCCGAGCCTTCGAGCGCTTGCACCGTCCCTACGCCAGTATGAACTGGATCAGGTTCAACGGGTCACTGCGCCCACAATCGGCAAAGCCGTATTGCCTAGCAGTATCTCAGCCCCTTGCCGGGACACCCCTGGTGAATATCGCAAAGACTATGTGCTCGGCTGAGCCCATGTCAACCCTGGAACCGCGGTTCCGCCCACCTGAAGATGCGATCAGGGAATTTCGATCGGTTTCACGCTCGGAAAGATCGCCCGGTTATGACCGGGCAATCGGTTAGCGCGAAGCACCGCACTACAAGCTGCGCTCAGATGCGGAGCGTCGCCAAAATCATCGCGTTTCCAGTATCCGCATCAACCGGCCGCGATAGCTGTCGAGGATAACCGCCAACACGATGACGGCACCGATGACGATCGGCTTGATGTTGTCGTCGGCGCCCAGAAGCTGCAATCCAGTCGACAAGACCTGCAGAATACAGGCACCGACCAGCGTGCCGATTATCGAGCCCTTTCCGCCCGAGAGACTGGTCCCACCGATAATGACTGCGGCAATCGCGTTCAGTTCATAGCCAATGCCCGCAACCGGACTACCGACATTGAGGCGGAGCAGATAGACCATGGCCGCAATACCCGCAGTCAATCCGGAAATCGTGAATACGGCGACCTTGTATCTTTTGGGCTCGTGGCCCGACAAGCGGACCGCCTCCTCATTGGTGCCGATCGCAAAGACGAAGCGCCCGAATACGGTGTAGCGCAGCACGAACCAGCCGATGAGAACCACCACGATCGCGATCAGAAAAATCGAGGGGAATACCCCGAAGAAGATCAGATTTCCGAAATCAACGAATGGTTGCGGCAGACCGGTGATCGTGGAGTTATCGCTGACGACGCGCGCCAAGCCGCTTGCGACATTCAGCATCCCGAGTGTCACGATGAAGGATGGAAGCTTCCACTTCTCGCAGACCCATCCGTTGATGGCACCCAGGGCAGCGCCGGTACCCATCGACGCCAGCGAAGCCAGAACGATCGCCTGCCACGGAGAAAACCGGGGATCGATCATGATCGTTGCGCCGATAACCGTGCAAAGGGCAAGCAGCGAACCGACCGAAAGATCGATGCCGCCGGTAAGGATGACAAAGGTCATGCCGGACGCCAGCACGGTGTTTATGGCGATCTGCACGAAAATCTTCAGGAAGTTTTCCGGCGTCGCGAAATACGGGGCCGTCGCCGAGAAAAAGATCAGGATTAGCACGAGGGCAATGGCGACACCGGCTTCCTTCATCGAAATCCGGATAAGCTTGTCCCAGACGCCGGCCTTTTTGACCTCAGTCGTCATTTCAATGTTGCCGGACACGACTGTACTCCTTGTAAGCGAGTGAGAGAATCCTGCTCTCGTCAAATTGGTCCCGAGATATCTCTCCGGCAATCTTGCCGTCCGAGAAAACGATGATGCGATGGCAAATGCCGATGAGCTCCGGCAGGTCGGACGACACGACCAAGACGCCTTTTCCTTCGCCGGCAAACTTCCACAGAAGTTCGTAGATCTCCGCCTTGGCACCCACATCGATGCCGCGGGTCGGCTCATCGAAGATCAGCACCTTGGGACCGCGGAACAGCCATTTAGCGATGACCACCTTCTGCTGATTACCACCGGAAAACGTCCTGACTGCCTGATGGATGGACGGTGTCTTTATACGCAGCTCATGCACGAGGCGCTGCGACTGATCGTCTTCCGCCCGCTGACGGATCAACCCGTTGCGGGAGATCTTGCCGAGGTCGGTTATGGTCGTGTTTTCGGCGCAGCTCATGTCCAACATCAGGCCCTGCAGCTTGCGGTCCTCGGTCGCCAGGCAAAGCCCCGCCGCAACGGCATCCTTGGGCGAGTTGATCTCGACCTCTTTTCCGTCAATGCGAACTTCGCCCGCAGCCTTGTCGTCGGCACCGAATATAGCACGCACGGCCTCCGTCCGCCCGCTGCCAACGAGCCCGGCAATGCCGACAATCTCTCCCTTGCCGACCGAAAACGACAGCTCGGGGCTGTTTCGGGTCACCTTCAGGCCGGAAACACCAAGCGCCTCTCCGAACACGGCGCTGTCATGGCGAAAAACGCCATGATCCGAAAGTGTTCGCCCGACCATGAGTTCGACGATATCGGGAATAGCCAATCCCACCAGCGGACGCGTGATCACGTGCTGACCGTCGCGCAACACCGTGACATTGTCGCCGACTTCAAAAATCTCTTCCAGTCTGTGGGAGATGTAAAGCGTCGTGACGCCGCGCGCTTTCAGCCGTTTCAGAATTTCGAACAGGCGGTCGACCTCCCTGGAGGTCAAGGTTGCCGTCGGTTCATCGAGAACGAGCAGCTTGCTTTCGTAACAAAGCGCCTTGGCGATCTCGAGCAATTGGAGCTGCGCGACGCTGAGGCGATTGGCCGGCGTGGTTGGGGCGACGTCAAGGCCGACTTCCGCCAGCAGCTCGGCCGCTCTTTTGTTCATTTCTCTGTAATTCACGAGGCCGTATCGACGCGGAAGGTGCTCGAAAAGCAGATTTTCGGCGACGGTGAGATTGGAAAGAGGGTGCAGTTCCTGGTGGATGACTCGGATACCCGCTTTGAACGCCTCCAGCGGCGAGCTTGGACTGTAGCTTTCACCGTCAAACACGATGTGGCCATCGTCCGGCTTGAAGACGCCGCCGAGCAGATTGATCAGCGTCGATTTGCCGGCACCATTCTCGCCAAGAAGAATATGGCCCTCGCCCCGGCCAATCTGCATGGAAACGTCCCGGAGCGCCACGACACCCGGGAAGCGTTTGCCTATTCCTTCCAGCGTCAAGATGAAGTCATCTGATCGGTCTGACACGTCCACCTCATGCGTGGTCTATTTCAATGGGAGATGTCCAGCCTCCACGCAGTCCGTATTTCCGAGGTTCGAAACGACCTCACCGCCGTCATCGACGCGGAAAACGGTTCGCGGTGGTGAGCGCCGGCCATCGGCCGACGCTTCTTTGCCTCATAGTCGGCAATTCGGCTATTTGAGGTCCTTGGCGGTGACGAGCTTGACATCCGTCTTGACCCAGCCAGTGAATTTTTCACCGGCAAGTTCACGCAGACCATATTTGATGCCCATGACGGCCATCTCGGCGCCGTATTGCTCGACTGTGGCAAGCATCTTGCCATCCTTGATCAGCGGCTGCACCGGCGGAATGTTGTCAAAGCCGACAACCTTGATCTTGCCGCTTTGGCCGGTCGCATCGAGCGCCTTGACAACGCCGAGAGCCATGGAGTCGTTGGCCGCCATGACGCCCTGAATATCCTTATATTTGGTCAGGAAATTCGTCATGACGGTATTGGCTTCTTCCGTCTCCCAGTGAGCCGTCTTGCTGTCGAGAAGCTGCAGCTTGCCGGCGTTGATGGAATCCATGAAGCCTTCCTTGCGCTCCTTGGCGTTGTCGGCCTCGGGGTTGCCCTCCAGGATCACAACCTTCCCGCCGGGGCCAAGGTCCTTGGCAAGCGCATCGCCAGCAAGCTTCGCACCTTCACGGTTATCGGGGCCGAAGAATGCCAGATCGATACCGGCAGCCTTCTTTGCGTCGGCGTCGAGCGGCACGTCGATGTTGATGACCTTGACGCCGGCCTTCACCGCCTTTGCAAGAGGGGTGGCCATAGCCTTTGAATCGGCCGGCGCAACGACGATGATGTCGTATTTCTGCGTCACGAAGTTTTCGACAGCATCGACTTGAGCAGCGAAATCACGCTCGTCCTTCATGCCGACGGCCTTGAAGTCGAACTTGTCCTTGTTTTCAGCCGCATATTTATCGGCGCCCGCCTTCATCTGCTTGAAGAACTCATTGGACAAGGATTTCATGATCAAGCCGACCTTAGGCTTGCTCGCCGCAAAGGCAGGCGACACGCCGCAGGACAGTGCGAGCATCAATGTACCGGCAAGCCCGAGCTTCAACGCCGCACGGCGCGGCGCATTGATCAAGACGGAATCACGCTTTGTAGAATTGGACATTTTTCTCCTCCCGAACGGTCCTAGGCTGAGCTCCACCCGAGCTGCCAGTAATGATGAACCGTTTCCAGCCATTAATGCGTAACAGTGCCCCGGAAGATTGTCAACTCGCCCAAACTAGGCAAAAACCCGGCATGACTGCACAGCTTGCCAGGAGCTTGATGAACCGTTTCCATTGAATGTCCACAGTGACCGTGCTATGGCTTGTCTACGGTCAGAAATAGCGAGCAGACCTTTGACTAAGGCGATACAGACCATTAGCTGAAAGCACGAATCAGACGCCTTTGGATGCCCCCGAAGGGCGAAGATGAAGGGACATATATTTCTGCCATGCCAAAGGTTGGAATTCGAGATGTAGCCAGGCTTGCAGGGGTTTCCACCGGGACTGTCTCACGGGTTTTGAATGATCATCCCTCTGTTACCGATGAGTTAAGAGCACGTGTCAGAGGCATCATCGAAGAACTGGGCTACCTGCCCGATCCGTCCGCCAGAAGCATGCGCGGCAAGGTCAGCCGTCTCATCGGGATCGTCATTCCGGACCTGACCAATCCCTTCTTCTCGGAGCTCGTCCAGTCCGCCGAACAGGCGGCCGCAAACCATGGCTACAACATCATCGTCATGACGTCCTTTGATCATGCAGCCAAGGAGGCTGATCGCATCGGACAACTGACCAGCCGCAAGGTGGACGGCATCATCCTCGTTCCCTGCAATGATTTTCATACGATCAAGCTGCCGAAGGGATTGCCGATCATCGTCGTGGACCGCCTGATGCCGGGATATTCCGGTATTGCCGCAGACCACCGCAACGGCGTCCGCCTTGGTGTTGAACATCTCTTGAGGCTTGGCCATCGCCGTATCGGCTTCATCTCGGGCCCCAAACACTCCGTCCCTGCCAAAGATCGCCTTAGGGGTTATCTGGACGCAATGGAGCAAATCCAAGATGGCGGGCAAATGGCCGGCCCATCCCTGATCGCCGAAGCGGCTTTTGATTATGAAAGCGGCCGCCTCGCAGGAAACTATCTTCTTGCCCGCGCCCGCCATGAGCGCCCAACCGCGATCTTCGCAAGCTCGGATCAGCAGGCGATCGGCTGCATGCGGGCAGCGCATGATCTAGGTATCCCGATACCGGCGGCCCTTTCGGTCGTGGGCTTCGACGGCATTCCCCTTTCCAGTATGACGACGCCGCGCCTAACGACCGTGAAGCAGCCGATCCAAAGGATTGCAGCGGCAGCCGTGGCAATCCTGCTGAACAAGCAACCCCTGCCCGGTCTCGATGACCCAATCCTGCTTTCATGCGAAATTTCGGAGGGCGAAACGACCTCGGCGCCCCAACCCGACTAAACGCAATGATGACCGAGCCGGTATCTAGAGCTCACCAGAAGGTGCGGGTTTCATAAAATAGATCGAGCGGCCGCCGTGGGCGCACATCCAGTGGTGCCCTGGTCGACGACTGCGCTCGCCACGATCGCGGCTCATTGCAATCCACATAAATTCGAAAGGCGTATTTGCGCCCAGGTGCGCAGGAATTCTTGTGTTTGAGGCAGTTTTGACAGGAGTTCGCCAGCTTGGCCACTCACATTTATGTCCGAATCCGTTATCCGGCACGCTCCGATATCCATTGTCACCGTCGCGACCACCTTGCCATCCATCGGTGATAATTGCAGAAAGGATTCGGAACTTGAACCGCAAGTAAGAGACACTTTTGCGGTAACGGAAACACCACTCGGGGCTGTGCAGAAATCCACGCCCGTGACTTCGAGTCTCCTGGTGCGATTGGGTCCCGAAGGCATCTGCTCGCATAGCTTCGCAGTCGCAATTATCGAGCTGATTTGTTGCCATTCCGGACTTTTCAGAGCTGACCAACAGCCAGCCGCGGCAGAATCGAAAAATACGATACTTAAGCCTGCAGAAATCCCGGCGATTTCCGCGAATCTGACAAATCGGCCGCTCATAGGACCGCTCTCTATTTTATTAAGATACTGAAATTCTACATTGATTTAGAGTTGTCTTCAACCATCAAATCTTTGGAAAGACTAATACAAATTTAGCACGCGTCTGTTGCAATCAGTCGAGAATGGCATGCAACGTTGTTTTTGAATGCTTTTATCTGCCTCAATTCTTCCGATGGCATCGCTGCAACGCAAAGCTACTTAGCTCATTCGTATTATGTCGCTCTCCGTCGCGCTTTCGTAATGTCAATGTCTTGCGGAGATCCCTGAATAGGCGATCCGAGCTTCATATGAACCACGCCCGCAGTCTTATGCGCTTTGCCGTCATCGGGTGAATTAAGCGGGGCAAATTATGGTCGTTCGGATGTCCAATGACAGCATCCGGAGTGCTCAGTTCTCGATCGGCCGCGACAGCGCATTGTGCCGCTCGCGCATGGCATCGGCTGATTGGCGAACGACTTCGGAAATCTCAAAGAACTGTTTGGCCAGTGGGCTTGTCTTGCGCCAGATCATGCCGATCGTTCGCGATGGTTCGAGGTTATGAAAGCGGGCAATAGACACCGACGCCGATCGCGTTTCCACCGCCACCGCCATTTCCGGGATCAAGGTGACACCGATGCCGGCGCTGACCATCTGGACGAGCGTCGATAGAGAACTGCCGTCCATCAACTCCCGCGGCAGTGCCGAAGACAGGTTGCAGAACGACAAGGCCTGATCGCGAAAACAATGTCCCTCTTCCAGCAGAAGCAGCCTCATCTCGCGCAGCGCGTCGCGATTTGGCACCGGCTTGCCTTCATCCTCGCTCGGCCGAACTAACACGAAATTTTCGGAAAATAGCGTCACCTCGGTCAACGAAGGTTCGGATACGGGCAATGCGACGATTGCCGCGTCGAGCCGGCCCTCGGCCAGCTCCTGCACCAGCTTGGAAGTCAGCGTTTCGCGGACGTGAATGTCGAGCCCGTCATGCACGCGCGTCAAATTGCCGATGATCGCGGGCAGCAGATAGGGTGCGATCGTCGGAATAATACCCAGGCGGAGCCGGCCCACGAGCCTGTCCTGAGAGGCGCGCGCCATATCTGCGAGCTCATCGACCGAGCGAAGGATATCGCGGACGCGCAGCACAAACGCCTCCCCGAAACTGGTCAGCCGAACCTGGCGTGCGCCTCTTTCAAAAAGCTCCGTGCCTAGCGATTCCTCCAACTCCTTGATCTGCATAGACAGGGCAGGCTGGGAGATCGCGCAGACATCCGCGGCCCGTCCGAAATGACCTTGTCGGGCCAATGCCTCGAAATAGCGAAGCTGCTTGAGTGTCAAATTCGTCATAACCTTACCTTATCGTCGCAATCAGTAAATCCAACTTAAATTAATGGAACTGCTTGGCTATAGTCCGCAAAGCGGCGATGAGGTGTAGCCATTGTCACGTCTGGTCCATAAAATGGCCGGGAACGATGTGCAGCTCATTGACGTCCAGACTGTCCGGAACACCGGTGTGCCTCCCAAGCTCTTCGCTTCGGGACGGTCTGCTCGAAGGGAAGCCCGAAACAACAACGACATTTCATATGTCTGGCACGGCATCATTGTGCTGACCATGAAACCGGACCGCTTTTCAGAGGATTCGAGACGATCTTCCTCTGGAGAGCTCAATTCAAGTACGCGAGGGAGAGAAATATGGATACGAAAGCCGATACAGCGGGCAAATGTCCGGTGGTGCACACACACACGGCCCATGGCGGCAGGTCGAACCGGGACTGGTGGCCGAATCAGTTGAACCTCAGAATTCTTCACCAGAACTCTGCGCTGTCGAGCCCGATGGGCGAGGCATTCAATTACGCCGAGGAATTCAAGAAGCTCGACCTTAACGCACTTAAACAGGACCTCCATGCGTTGATGACGGAATCGCAGGATTGGTGGCCTGCTGATTTTGGCCACTACGGTCCGCTTTTCATCCGCATGGCCTGGCACAGCGCCGGCACCTACCGCACCGGCGACGGCCGCGGCGGCGCAGGAGCCGGCCAGCAGCGTTTCGCTCCGCTCAACAGCTGGCCTGACAACGTCAACCTCGACAAGGCGCGCCGGCTGCTTTGGCCGATCAAGCAGAAATACGGCAACAGCATCTCCTGGGCCGACCTGCTGATCCTCACCGGCAACGTCGCTCTGGAATCGATGGGCTTCAAGACGTTCGGCTTTGCCGGCGGCCGCCCGGATGTCTGGGAGCCCGAGGAAGACGTCTATTGGGGCGCCGAGGACACCTGGCTTGCCGACAAGCGGTACTCCGGTGAACGGGACCTCGAAACCCCGCTTGCCGCCGTGCAGATGGGGCTTATCTACGTGAACCCGGAAGGGCCGAACGGTAATCCCGATCCGCTTGCCGCCGCCAAGGACATCCGCGAGACGTTTGCGCGCATGGCCATGAACGACGAAGAAACCGTCGCTCTGATTGCTGGCGGACACACCTTCGGCAAGACCCACGGCGCGGGCGATGCCGCCCATGTCGGTGCCGAGCCCGAAGGCGCCGGAATCGAAGAACAAGGCTTCGGCTGGAAAAGCAGCTTCGGAACAGGCAAGGGCGGCCATACGATCAGCAGCGGCCTGGAAGTCACCTGGACCACGACGCCGACGAAATGGAGCAACAACTTCTTCTGGAACCTGTTCGGCTATGAATGGGAACTGACGAAGAGCCCGGCCGGTGCTCACCAGTGGACCCCGAAACATGGGGCCGGTGCCGGTACCATCCCGGACGCGCACGACACGTCCAAGCGTCATGCACCCGCTATGCTGACCACCGACCTCGCCCTGCGCTTCGACCCGGCCTACGAAAAGATTTCGCGGCGCTTCTTCGAAAATCCGGATCAGTTCGCGGACGCCTTTGCCCGCGCTTGGTTCAAGCTGACCCATCGCGACATGGGTCCCCGCGTGCGTTATCTCGGTCCGGAAGTCCCGTCCGAAGAACTGATCTGGCAAGATCCAATCCCTGCTGTCGACCATCCCTTGATCGACGCAAACGACGTTGCCGGCCTCAAAGACAAGATCCTCGCATCGGGACTGTCGATCTCACAACTGGTCTCGACCGCCTGGGCTTCCGCCGCCACCTTCCGCGGCTCCGACAAGCGTGGTGGAGCGAATGGCGCACGCATCCGCCTTTCCCCTCAGAAGGATTGGGAAGTCAACCAGCCGGCCCAGCTTGCGACCGTATTGGAGACGCTCGAAGGCATCCAGAAGGTGTTCAACGATGCCCAGTCCGACGGCAAGAAGGTGTCGCTCGCGGACCTGATCGTCCTCGGCGGCGTCGCCGCAGTCGAAAAGGCTGCCAAGAATGCCGGTCACGACATTGAGGTTCCCTTCACGCCCGGCCGCGCCGATGCGACGCAGGAGCAGACCGATGTGAGCTCCTTTGCCGTTCTGGAACCGATCGCCGACGGGTTCCGCAACTATCAGAAGGGCGAATATTCCATTTCGCCTGAAGAGTTGCTGATCGATAAGGCACAGCTTCTGACGCTGACTGCGCCGGAAATGACCGTCCTGGTCGGTGGCCTGCGCGTGCTGAATGCCAATGCCGGACAGTCCCAGCACGGCGTCTTCACCACGCGTCAGGAAACGCTGACCAATGATTTCTTCGTCAACCTGCTCGACATGGGCACGGCGTGGAAGGCTTCGCCGGACTCGAAGTATGTCTTCGAGGGACGCGACCGCCAAACGGATGAAATCAAGTGGACCGGCACCCGTGTCGACCTCGTCTTCGGCTCGAACTCTCAGCTCCGGGCGCTTGCCGAAGTCTATGGCCAGAGTGACACGCAAGAGAAGTTCGTGCGCGACTTCGTGGCCGCCTGGACGAAGGTCATGAACGCGGATCGTTTCGATATCGCCTGATCTGCACAGAAAGACACTCGGGCGCGGCTGAACTCCAGCCGCGCCCGATTCTTGTATCAGGCAAGGTCGCCTGAACATGCGTCGGTACCCTGGGGCAGCTTTCGCCCATGTATGAGCCGGCTGATTCTGTGACCGGCGAATTGCAGCAGCCGCTCCGCCCATTGAGACAAGTTGCGCTCCCGAAATATTAAGGATTTTCAGCTATTTCTCCGACAGCTTGTGGAGACGCAGGCCGGGCGTGCAACACCCTGCAAGGTTGGGAATAAGCGTGATGCCGCGGCGACCTGGTGACGGGCGCACATGTTCAGTTTTGAGCTAAAGGCATCTGCGCCAGACTAACCTCGGGTTTCCAACGCCGGCTTTTGCACTCTTACGCATCTTTGATCCTCTGATGCGGCTAATCCGGTCTCGACCGGCACACAGGTGGAGGGATGGTGTGTACGGAGGGCTGACAGCATTGCGGGAAGATTATCGAAGCCAGCAGAGCGTCTATTTCCGCGCTCCTTTGTTTTCCCTGGAACAGTGGCTCGGTTCCCTGACGCCAGTCGCCGTTTGGCGGCTGCTGATCCTCAGCTTAATCTGTATTGCGAGCCTGGAATGGATTTGCCAAGCCAACGGCATCCATCGTGTCGGTCCACTCTATATGCTGCCCATTTGCGTCGCGAGTTGGCGTTTCGGTTTCAAAGCGGGGATGACCATCGCGGTTGCGGAAATCCTGCTGTCGGTCGCAACCTTATTGGGCGTTTCCGGTCATCTGAACGCGAGTGCGATGATCGAGCTGGTAATGCAATTCGTCAGGTTCGTCGGTGCGGCTGGTGTCGTGTCGAGCTTCCGGCAAAGTTTCGACCGAGAACGCCTCCTCGCGCGGCGCGATTGGATGACGGGAATTTTGAACAGGCAGGAGTTCCAACGTCAGGCTGATGGAATGCTGACATCGGCAAGGACACGCAATCAGTCCTTGCTGCTTGCCTATCTCGACCTCGATGGCTTCAAGGCCGTTAATGATCAGTGCGGACACCAGGCAGGAGACCGGCTGCTGCAATGCCTTGCAGAAGGGGGAAAGTCACTCATCGGCTTGGAGGATTGTTTCGGGCGGATCGGCGGCGACGAGTTTGCGGTGTTGATAAAGCTGTCCAAGACAGAGTGTGCCCTGGAAGTGGCGCAGAAGTTGCACGTGGGATTCACGGCCGCATTGGAGAAGACTGGCCACAAGGTCACGTGCAGCATGGGCGCGGTGGTAGCCCTTCCCGGTGACAGCGTTTCGCTGCACGAGCTGATGCGCCATGCCGATCAGCTCATGTATGCGGTGAAACGTGACACTAAAGCTGGCTTCAGCTTGGCATGCCATGCTCCTCCGCTCGACTTTGAATCCTCCGTGCCTCCAAGACCTCAGACATGCTCGCATCAATCCTGAAGGTGACCGAAGGTTCCGCGTCCGATACCGATCGCCCCTCCGTCAGTTTGCTCTTTCTCACGTCATCGGCTTGAATGCCGCTATTTTTGACGCTATATATCGTCATAATAGTTGGCATTGAAGATGGAGGTGAGAGAAATGGGTCTCGCCCAATATGCGGACGATGGGCTGTTCGCGCCACGGAAAATCGCAGATGCCTTCCGCACGACCAGCGAAGAAATCGCTCGGACGGCCGGCCTCGGCAAGGATGCAATTCAACGCAAGGACCGGATCCGCTCCGACAAGACGCAGCGCCGCTTGCGCGAAATGATCGAGGTCGTCAACAAGGTCGAACCGCGTTTCGGCTCGGCGCTGATGGCTTACGCCTGGTATCGCTCCGAGCCCTTGTCCGGATTCTCAGGCCAAACGGCCATGCAGTTGGTGCGCGACGGCCGCACGGATGAGGTACTCGACTATATCGACGCAGTCGACGCCGGCGTTCACGCTTAGCCCCGGTCGATGCGATACGAAGGAAAGCTTTATCGAGCGCTGAACCCGATCTATGCCCGTCAGCTGCTCTCGGGCCGGGGAGCGGAACTTTATGGCGGCCGGTTCAATCCGAAGGGAATGCCGGCCCTCTACACGTCTCTCTCAGTCCTAACGGCGCTGCGCGAAGCCAATCAGGTCGGCAATTTGCAACCGACGACACTCGTCTCCTATGACGCTGCGTTCGAGCGAGTCTTCGACAGTCGCGACGAAGATGCCGTTCGGGCGGAAGGGATGGACACCGCCGCGATTGCCGACCCGACGTGGCGCGACCAGATGAAGGTGCGCGGTGAGGCGAAAACGCAGAGCTTTGCCCGACGGCTCATCGCTGCCGGCTATCAGGGTCTGCTCGTCCGGAGCTTCGCCCCCGGTGCGTCCGGAGACGATCTGAACCTCGTCCTTTGGACTTGGAGTGAGCGTGCTTCGGCGCGGCTGATCCTGATCGATGATGAGAACAGGCTGGGCCGCCCCGAATAAAGGCCGCTGCGCAGTACCAATTTCGCGCAAGCGGAGCGTTTGAAACACAATACCTTAGCCCTTTTCCGCAGTTCCTATCGGCTCTCTTTGGACTAATCACCGTAGGCTACTTTACCGCGCGTTCGCTTCATAATTTAATAAACTCCAAGTTATTGCCTTGGAAGAAAAAGGTGCGGAGGGGTCGAAAGTGCGCCTCATAGCGGCTTTGTTTTTAGTGACCGGCTTGGCATGCAACACTGCACACGCCTTTCAGGAGTGCAATGGAAACCCGCATCTTCGCGTGATGTGGCAGAAGCAAATCATTGAACTCGACGGCACTTTCTTCCAAATGAAAAAGGAGAAAATCTCCAAGAAGACGGCACGCCTGGTCGGACACGACATGGTTTTCGTTCACAATGGCCCTGGCAGCGACACTCTCATTCGGCACGGCGTTTCCACCTCCTATAGCTGCGCCACTGGCGAAGGTAATCCTGGCCTAAAGAACGCAGATGTGCAGGCGTATCAAGCCAACTCATTTATAGCGGACAACTCTGCACCGGCGGACGCAACCATCACAGGCACTCGATCTAGCGCCGCCTCTGGAAGAGGACACGGTGGCGGCAAGCACAAGTAGCTGGCTAAGCTCTCTCGTTGCGAAGGGCAAGCCGGCCAAACTTGCACTCTAACCAACCGCCGATATTTCGCGACTATGTCGACGCTATGCCGATTGTTGGCATCGATCGTCCGGCTGAGCGCGCGAGACTTTACCCCTGTGAGTATCGGTTGTTATATTCAACAGCTCGCATCTGCAGGGAGGCAGATATGTCCGGGAAAAAAGAGCAAGTCCGTTCGAATGCTACACCTGTGCGAGGGTATCGCCTTCGCGCAAAACACGGGCGGCAAGCCCGCGTCCTTCAACGTGCCAATCGGCAGGTCACCCTGATGGCTGCAGCCGTTATCATCGCGTTCTTTGCAGCCATCATACTGCAGGCCTTGCTGACCTGACTTAAAGGCGGCCATATTAAACGTGACTTGGCCGCCGATGCTATCGGTCAAACACCGAGCCGACCTCGCAAGGCCTGTTCCCAGGTGAGCCAATGCGAGTAGCCGAATTTGGAATCGCGTTGAAAGCCCAAAGCCTCCCAAAACGCAGCCGCGTCGGCACTGTCCGTATTCACCGTTACAAGTGTGCCCTTCGGGATTGTCCGGTTTAAGATCGCCGCTGCAAGCTGGCGTCCAAGGCCACGGCGACGATAGGCAGGACGGACATAGAAGCGTCGCATGCGCATAGCGGACGGCAGATCAGGATCGACCGTCATGCCCCCAATTCCTGCCAGCTCATGGTTGAACCTGGCGGCCAGCAGAACTTCGCCTGCTCGATTGAAGCGCTGCTCGCCGCTCTGCCATTCGTCATGCAGCCGTTCAATAAACCGCCTGCCTTCAGACGCAGTGTCGCGGCGCAGGACATTGAAATCCGGCGGAAGACGGTCGACGATCTGGTCAAATTGAAGCTCAAGCAACGGTTTCATCCGCATGCCGTGGGGGCGCTTGGGCCAGAAAATCGGCTCCTGTTTTTGTCGACAGCATCTTGATCCCGATCAGGTGGCGGTACTCGTCTCTATCCTGCAGTTCCTCCAGGGTTTCGATGGCGGGCACGCCGACATTGCGAGAAAGATGAAGGATCAGCCCTTCCCCGAGGCAAAGTCCGACATGCGCTCCAAAGCTTGTGGGCTTGCTGTGAACAAGTACTAGGGCGAAAGGCAGCATCGCGGGCGAAACATGCGTAAACGTTCGATCTGCCCACAATTCGCTCGGTCGAAAATCTGGGATGCCGAATCCGAAATGGCGAAGGATCGTATAGGCATAGTATTGGCAGTTCGCTCCACCTTCTAGACCCATCAGCCCGGGGGCGCCGGGATAGTGATCGCCATTATAGGCGACATGCCAGAAGCGCTGAGGGATCGCGATGGGAGAGCGGGACAGATCACCTTTGGTCATGCGCAAATGTTAGCCGGTATTGGTGACAACCACTACCGTCAGGGACCTTGCCCTTTCGAGGAAGCATGACAAGCTTCTCGTGCTTAACGGTTAACTCGTGGGCGACCGGCTCCGCCCGATTATGCCGTTATGCCACCGGCAAGCCGCCTGGTTGGAAGCGGCTTGCCGGCCGGCTTGATGAAGAGTTGTGGCAGCCATCTTGCGCCCGCTCCGGACGAACGCCGATGGAACTCGATACTAATTTGCCGCAACTCTTCGAGCGAGAGCCATCACATAGTCATCAGCGATATCGGCCAAGGTCAAAGCGACCTCCGATTCTTTCCAACCCGCAGCCACAGCCGTTAGCACGAACTCTCGGAATGCCTCGGCGAGTACCTCCTCACGCTCGACGACGCGATACGGGTTGTTCGCAGCGTGTTGAGGGGCGCTGATTTGTATTGTCGGTCGGGTAGGTTCCATTGATACGTCCCCCTGAAGGTTGACTGGTTGCAAGTTCGTCCTGAACTTCTGTTTTTTCCTGCACTGCTATTATGCTTATTTTCTAAAAGATTAAGCGGGCCATGTCGTTAGCCCTGCATCCCGAAAATTGCCGCAGCGTCCATTTCTGCAATTGCTGATCTAAATTTCTGTGCTGCCCCCACGATTGGGGAAGTTGGCTGCCCGATCAACAGAGATGCCGCGATGGACATTCGAATCAAAATTCAGTCAATCGATTGACTTATTCTGAAATTGGTTCATTATGGGAGCATGAGACAGAAAAACGATACAAAGTCCGAGGCTGCGCGCAGCGACATCACGCGTGAGAAACTGCTCGAAAATGCTCTCGACGTCTTCGGTCGATACGGCTTCGACGGCGCTTCCACGCGCAAGATTGCAAACGCGGCCGGCGTGAACCTTCAGGCGATCGCCTATTATTTCGGCAGCAAGGAAGGGCTTTACATTGCCACAGCGGAATACCTTGCCGACATGATCGGTCAGCATGTCGGAGCCATGCGGCAACGAATTGCGAAACAGCTCACTGCACTCGATGCGGCGAGTATGCCGCTCGGCGATGCGCAGGCGCGGCTCTTTCTGAACGAGATCGTCGAGACGATGGTCGTCCTTTTCGTCAGCAAGAAATCCGAGGCCTGGGCGCGTTTCATCATTCGCGAGCAGATGGAACCAACGGTCGCCTTCGAACGGGTCTATTCCGGTATCATGGGGCCGATGATCGCCATTGGGCGACGTCTGATCGGAGCAATCATCGCCGACGATCCCGCATCGGAAAATGTGCGCCTGCGCTGCCTGTCCTTCATTGGCAGTCTCATGGTTTTCAGGATGGCCAACGCGGCCGTGCTCGCTCAGATGGAATGGAATGCGATCGGCGAGAAGGAGATCGCCATTTTGCAGCAGCATGCGCACAGGCTTGTCGCCGCCCTCGGGCCGGCGAAAGGAGAAATATCGTGAACAGGATCATTCCGATTGCCGTCGTTGTCGTCATCGCCGCGGGCGCAGCCGCCTGGTGGTCCGATGCGCCGGCAAAGCTCGGCTGGAAATGGGAACAACAAAAGGAGTTCGTGCTATACGGCAACGTCGACATCCGCCAGGTCTCGCTTGCAGTTCGCGTCAATGGCAAGCTCAGCGAGGCTCTTGTCGACGAGGGCGATGTCGTCAAACGCGGCACGCTGCTTGCCCGGCTAGACGCGGAACCATACGAGTATGCGGTCCGCTCGGCCGAGGCCAGTGCCGCCGCATTGCGCGCCACGCTCGACAAGCTCAAGGCGGGGGCACGGCCGACGGAAATCGCGCAAGCACGCGCCTCTTATCAAGAGCAGCTTGCCGATCTGCAAAACGCCAATCTGGCCTATGATCGCGCCAGGCAGTTGCGGCCGTCAGGAAACATATCCGAAGCCAGTCTGGATCAGGCAACTGCGGCGCGGGCGATGGCTGCCGCGCGGGTGGATTCAGCCAATCAGGCGCTGAAGTTGCTGGAAGAAGGCAGCCGCGCCGAAGATATCGCGGCCGCGGAAGCGCAGCTAAAAGCTGCCGAGGCTACGCTTTCCACCGCACGCACCTCGCTTGGCGATACCGAGCTGCGCGCGCCGAATGACGGTGTGATCCTCTCACGTGTGCGGGAGCCAGGTGCGATCGTGGCGCCGACCGATCCGGTCTTCGTGCTATCGTTGACCGAGCCTGTCTGGATCCGCGCCTATGTTGCCGAGCCGGATCTCGGCCGCATCCATCCCGGCATGAAGGTCAAGGTGACGTCGGACACCAAGCCGGACCAAGCCTATGACGGCACGATCGGCTTCATTTCACCTGTTGCCGAATTCACGCCGAAATCCGTGGAAACGCCCGAACTGCGCACGGATCTCGTCTATCGGCTGCGGGTCACCATCGATAAGCCCGGGCCCGACCTGCGCCAGGGCATGCCGGTAACGCTTCACTTCCCGACATTGCAAACGGCGGAAAAATGAGCGGCGCGGTCGACAGAGGCGACAGCGCCGACCTTGTCCGGCTCGACGGGGTCACCAAACGGTTTGACGCGGCAAAGCCGGCGCTAGACGCCATTGCCGGCGCGATCCGTGGCGGTGAAATAACCGGCCTTGTTGGGCCGGATGGCGCCGGCAAGACGACGCTCATCCGCTTGATGACGGGGCTGATGTTGCCGGAACGTGGCACCGTGCAGGTTCTCGGCTTCGACACGCGCAAGGATGCCGCTGCAATCCAAGCGGGGATCGGCTATATGCCGCAGCGCTTCGGCCTCTACGAAGACCTGTCGGTTCAGGAAAATCTCGACCTCTATGCCGATCTGCGCGGGCTCCCCAGGCAGGAAAGAACTGCGACCTTCGACGAGCTGCTTACCTTCACCGACCTGAAGCGCTTCACCGGCCGTCTCGCCGGCAAGCTTTCCGGCGGTATGAAGCAGAAGCTCGGCCTTGCCTGCGCTCTTCTTAAAAAACCGAAGCTGCTGCTGCTCGACGAGCCCGGCGTCGGCGTCGATCCCATCTCCCGACGCGATCTCTGGAAGATGGTCGAGAACCTGACCGAAGAGGGTGTCGGCGTCGTATGGTCGACCGCCTATCTCGATGAAGCCGAGGCCTGCAACCGCGTGTTCCTGCTCAGCGAAGGCAAGCTGCTTTTTGCCGGCGCGCCGAAGGAACTGACCGCAGGGGTCGCCGGCCGCGTCTTCCGGATCAGCGGCATTGCCGGCAGGCGCCGCCAGATGCTGACGAAACTCCTTGATGAAGAGGGTGTGGTCGACGGCGTCATTCAAGGAGAGGCGATAAGGCTCGTTACGGTCAAAGACAGGGAAAGCCAGTTTGCGGCGGCCGGCAATGCCGAGGTCAAGGCGGCAGAGCCGCGCTTCGAGGACGCATTCATCGACATGCTTGGCGGCGGCCCGGGCGGACGCTCGCAACTGGCAGAGACACAGCGGAGCTTTACCGTCGAAGGTGAAAAACCGGTGATCGAGGCGCGCGGCTTAACCAAGCGTTTCGGCGATTTCACCGCGGCCGACAATATCACCTTCGACATCCCGCGCGGACAGATCTTCGGACTGCTCGGCCCCAACGGCGCCGGCAAGTCCACGACGTTCAAGATGCTTTGCGGCCTGTTGAAACCGACGAGCGGCGAAGGCCGGATTGCCGGATTCGACCTGCGTCGCGACACGGCGGAGGCACGCAATCGCCTCGGCTATATGGCACAGAAATTCTCGCTCTACGGCGACCTCAGCGTCGCCCAAAACCTGCAATTCTTCGCCGGCGTCTATGGGCTGCGCGGCGCGCGCAAGCGCGAGCGCGTCGACTTGATGACATCGATCTTCGATTTTCACTCCCGCCTGTCCATGTCGGCGAAGGACCTGCCGCTTGGCCTGAAACAGAGGCTGGCACTTGCCTGCGCCGTGATGCACGAGCCCGAGGTACTTTTCCTCGACGAGCCGACGTCCGGCGTGGATCCGATCACACGGCGGGAATTCTGGACCCATATCAATGCGCTCGTCGAAAAGGGCGTCACGGTCCTCGTTACCACGCATTTCATGGACGAGGCCGAATATTGCGATCGCATTTCGCTGATCTACCGCGGGCGCTCGATCGCACTGGGCTCGCCTGACGAGTTGAAGGCTGGGGTTGCCACTGCGGAAAACGCCGATCCGACCATGGAAGATGCCTTCATCGCCCTCGTCCAGGCATCGGAGCAAAGGATGGCGGCATGATATCCCCTCCTCCCGCCACAACTGCTTCCTCGCAGCGCCAGCGCTTCCGCCGCTTCGCCGCCTTGGTGCGCAAGGAGAGCTTCCAGGTGATGCGCGATCCGAGCAGCATCCTGATTGCCTTCGTGCTTCCGATCATTCTGCTTTTCCTGTTCGGTTACGGCGTGTCGCTCGATACCAAATTGACGCGGGTCGGCCTGGTGATGGAAGAGACAACGCCGCTCACCACCGATCTTGGTGCGAGCTTCCGGGCATCCCGCTATTTTTCGGTCGTCAGCGGCCGTGACCGTCGGCAGTTCGAGCAAGACCTGGTCCTCTCACGCGTCCGCGGCATCATCGTGGTACCGGCGGACTTCACGGCCGCCTATATGGCAGGCAATCGCCCGCAAATTCAGGTGATCGTCGACGGCTCCGATCCCAACACCGCCAATTTCGTGCAGAACTATGCCCAGGGCGCGGTTACCAACTGGCAGCTACAGCGGCAGGCGGAAATGATGGGCGGCAACCCGGCCATCACCGTCGAACAACGCTTCTGGTTCAACCCGGAGCTCACCAGCAGCTCCTTCCTCGTGCCCGGCTCCATCGCGATCGTCATGACCCTGGTCGGAACATTGCTGACGTCGCTGGTGGTTGCACGCGAATGGGAACGCGGCACGATGGAAGCGATGATGGCAACACCGGTGACGGCGGCCGAGCTGCTTGCCGGCAAGCTGCTGCCCTATTTTCTGCTCGGCTTGACCTCGATGACAATCTGCGTCCTGCTCGCGGTCTTTCTCTTCGGCGTGCCGTTTCGCGGCTCGGTGCTGGCGCTCTACGCCTTGTCGGCGGTTTTCCTGATGCCCGCACTTGGCCAGGGCTTGTTGATCTCGGCCGTGACCAAGAACCAGTTTCTCGCCTCGCAGCTTGCACTGATCTCTGCGTTCCTGCCGGCTTTTCTGCTTTCTGGCTTCCTCTTCGAAATCAATTCGATGCCCACTATCATTCAGTGGATCACTTTCATCGTCCCCGCCCGCTATCTTATTCCGAGCCTGCAGACGGTCTTTCTCGCCGGAGACATTTGGCCGATGTTCCTGCAGGCCATCGCTGTCATGTTCGCGATCGGCTGCATCTTCTTCCTGCTTGCCGCGCGCAGCACAAAAAAGAGGATCGCGTAAGATGTGGTGGTCGAGGCTGAAGGCACTCATCATAAAAGAACTGCTGGCTGTCATGCGCGATCCGAAGAGCCGCTTGATCTTGATCGGGCCGCCGATCGTACAGCTTCTGGTCTTTTCCTATGCGGCGACCCTGGAGGTGCGCAACGTCGATATTGCGCTGCTGAACCGCGACAGCGGCCATTGGGCACAGGAACTCGTCCAGCGGATCGAAGGTTCACCGACTTTCCGCAGCATCTCGTCGCTACAAAACCTCGCCGAACTGCGGGACGTGGTCGACCGCCAGCGCGTTACCGCCGCCCTCGTCGTCGGCCCCGATTTCTCGCGCAATATCGAGGCGGGCAAGCCGGCCGACCTGCAGATCATTCTCGACGGCCGCCGTTCGAACGCCTCGCAGATCGTCGCCGGCTATCTCAACCAGATCGTGGCGACCCTTTCCGCCGAAACGCCGGCAGGGGAACGCGCGGCTGCAAAATCCGTCGCGTTCGTGCCGCGCAACTGGTTCAATCCCAACTTGATCTTTCAGTGGTTCATCGTGCCGAACCTGATCGCCAGCATCGCACTGCTCATCGGCCTTATCGTCACCGCGCTTTCCATCGCACGGGAGCGGGAGCTCGGCACCTTCGACCAGCTCATGGTCTCACCCTTGCGCACTCATGAAATTCTGATCGGCAAGTTCATTCCGCCGATGATGATCGGCCTGTTTCACATGACAATCTATATCCTTGCCGCAATCTTCATCTTCGGCGTGCCGCTGCGGGGTTCGCTGCTCCTGCTCTACGGCAGTTCGCTCTTCTATCTTGCGTCCGTCGCCGGTCTCGGCCTCTTCATTTCGGCCCTTTCGACAACCCAGCAGCAGGCAATTCTCGGCGCCTTCCTTTTTCTGGTTCCCGCCATGTTGCTTTCCGGCTTCGCCACGCCCATCGAGAACATGCCCGACTGGCTGCAGCCGCTGACCGTCATCAATCCGCTCCGCTATTTCCTGGTGATCGTCAAAAGCGTCTTTCTCAAGGATATTCCGCCTGCCGAGGTGCTCAATCAGACCTGGCCGCTGATTCTGATTGCCGCGCTAACCCTCAGCGCCGCGTCATGGCTCTTCCGGCGGAGGCTTGAGTAGGCCAGATCGCATGGCCGTAAGACACCACCTCTGAACCCTGAGGACGAGTTCTTCGAAAACAACGCGGCGTGGCTTGGCGGACCAACATTCAAATTGCCGAATACGGCTTCATCCCGCTTCGCAAGAAGCGAGTTCAATTGTCGGTATAAGGCATAGCGAAGTGCTGTATAGCGCGATCTACAGAAGTAAATTCCCAAGAAAAATTCACAGAGACCAGTTCATATCGATAGTTATAGCGCGTTGGCAGCGGCTCTATTGAACTGGTTTACACAATGTAAACGATGTTACCCCATTAAAGTGACACTAGATGGGAATCGTAGTGCGGGCGAATGATTCGTCGCTCAGAAAGCTTTCGGGATGCAGGGTCGATGAAACAGACCCTTGCCGACGCAACCTTCCCTTGTTCCTGTTAGCCCTGATGGCAGCAGGATTCCAAATCCAGGGGTGGGGACCTGCATATGGCAAATTGGAAAACATTCGGCATCGTTGCGCGTCTCGCAGCGGGATTTGGCTTTCTGCTGATTCTGATGATCGGTTTGACGCTCTACTCGATCCGGCAGGTCGAGACGATCGACCGCAATCTTGGTGTCATTAACGACGTCAACAGCGTGAAACAGCGCTATGCAATCAATTATCGAGGCAGTGTTCACGACACGGCGATCGCAATCCGCGACGTGACCCTCGTCACATCTGCGGAAGAACGCCAAGCGGCGGTGAAGCTTATCGAGACGCTGGCCTCGACCTATGCAGACAACGAAAAGAAGATGGCCGATATGATCGCTTCGCCAGCCGGCGCGACGGCTGAGGAGAAGGCCATCCTCGATGAAATTGCCGGTATACAGGCCAAAACCAATCCGCTCGTCGCCGAGATCATAGCACGTCAGGAAAAAGGCGATGGCGAGGGCGCCCGCAAGATCCTTCTGGAACAGGCAAGGCCTCAGTTCGTCGCCTAGCTGAAGGCGATCAACAAGTTCATCGACTATCAGGAAGCCCTGAACAAATCGATCGGAAGCGACGTTCGAAGCGCCGCGGGCGGCTTCAACTCGCTGGCTCTGACGGCACTTGCCATTGCGATTTTCCTCGCAAGCGTGGCGGCTGCCTTGACTGCCCACTCCATCGTCGGACCGCTGCCAAAACTCCAGACCTCGCTTGTATCGATGGCACAAGGCAACATGGAAGGCGATCGCAAGCTGGAAAAACGCAGCGATGAGATTGGCATGCTGGCTCGCGCAGTCGCAGCGCTGCGTGACGCGATCGCGGCAAAGGCTGAGCGCGACGCGGATGCGGATGCAAGGCGCGCGACCGAAGAGCGCAACCGACTGGAAACCGAGGCGGCCGAGCGCGAGGCTCTTGCCGAACAGACCAATGCGGCGGTGACTCAGCTTGCAGACGCCCTTCAGGCATTGGCGAACGGCGACCTCACGCGCCAGATTGCCGGCCCGTTCATTCCCTCGCTCGACCAATTGCGTGTCGATTTCAACCAGGCTGTGGAGAAACTGCGCCTCGCGATGCAGAAGGTTGCCGAGAATGCAGGCGCCATTGCCTCCGGCGCACAGGAAATTCGATCGGCCTCGGACGATCTTGCAAAGAGGACCGAACAGCAGGCTGCCTCAGTGGAAGAAACCGCCGCAGCGCTGGAAGAGATCACCATAACCGTGTCGGGCTCCAGCAATCGCGCGCAGGAAGCCGGTCACCTTGTGCGCAAGACGAAGGAAAGCGCCGAGCACTCCGGACGTGTCGTGCGCAGTGCCGTCGAAGCCATGGATAAGATCGAGGCTTCCGCGACCGAAATCGGCAATATCATCGGCGTTATCGACGAAATCGCCTTCCAGACCAATCTCCTCGCATTGAATGCCGGCGTCGAGGCAGCACGCGCCGGCGAGGCCGGAAAAGGCTTCGCCGTCGTCGCCCAGGAAGTGCGCGAACTCGCCCAACGCTCCGCGAAGGCCGCGAAAGAGAGCAAGGATCTGATCAACACTTCCAACAACCATGTCAGAAGCGGCGTATCCCTGGTCGGCGAAACCGGCAAGGCACTGGAAGAGATCGTCACCCAGGTCCAGCAGGTCGATGGCAATGTCGGGGCAATCGTCGAAGCGTCGAAGGAGCAGGCAACCGGTCTCAAGGAAATCAACACTTCCGTGAACACGATGGATCAGGGCACGCAACAGAACGCCGCCATGGTCGAACAGGCCACCGCCGCGGCCCATAACCTGGCATCCGAGGCCGAGGCATTATTCCAATTGCTGTCGCAGTTCAGAATAAGCACTCAAACGATGTTTGCGCCCAGCAGAGCTGCAAGTGTCTCCGTTGCCAGCGCAACATCGAAGCCGTCGGGGTCGCCGGCGCGGCGGCTGACTGCGAAGCTGGCTAGTGCGTTTGATGGGAATGCCGTGGCGAACGGGGGCTAAAGTGTGAAGGTGTTCTTTCGGGAGATAGGGATTATAGCGGTCGAGTGGTTAGGGCTTGGAAAGAGCGTCACTTTTCTGAAATGATCGGGACGCCCAAGTGTTGAAATCGATGCAAAACACAGTCTGAACGCCAGGATGGTCGGATTGCTGCGCTGTTCCATCACGCGGATGTAATCGACGTCCACGATCTGCCGCGGTCCAATCCTGATTGTGCTCTTACCTCTAAGCGGGCTGACGTAATCGAATAGAAAGTTATGATCGCCGCCCGCGTCGGCTGGTGACCCCGCCAAACTGGCTCACGCTATGCTGCCATTTCGCATAGGTAATTGCATATCGGCCGGGCGCGATGGGCTCGAAGGAACGGGCGATGGCGCACTATGTTCGACTGCCGTCTTGGCGGGGTCATGTCCCCGGTACACGAATTCCACGTGCCATGAATTTTTTATTTCAAACTGCCTGAGACCTCAGGTGAATTCGACAGAACACTCAGAAAGGGGAACCGTCCGACCATCAGATACTAGGATATTGCTGCCTTCGATTTTCGCCAGAAGGACATGCTGCGCTTGTGCGCCTGCTTCGATATCTTTGCGCCAGCCATCGAGGTCGCCATGATAGCCAATAGCATAGAACGAATCCCCGCCAGGTAGCGTAATTTTGCATCCCCGTTCGTTAACGCCTCCGAATTTCGCATATGGTGGATTGGTATATTCTGTAAGATTGCGGAATTGCTTACGAAACGCATTCTTTCGGTCGTCAGCAAAATAGAGAAACGCAGTGCCTTCCACAGGCACCGTTCCAGGGATGACTCGCGAATCCAGTCTCTCGAACTTCCCACCGAGTATCGCCTCTATTTGTTTTAGGTGTTTTTCCATGTCTCTTCGTCCGTCATTTGGTCGGAGTGATTATAGACTTGAAGTTGGTGATACCAGCTTCTGTAAAAACCTTACTGTAGTATGCCGCCAACTCCGTACTATTTGTATGGTAAACGACCCCTCCGTCAAAGCCCGCTGCGTATTTTTGCGCTTGAGATACCATTTCTTGCTGCTCAAAAACGGCCCATGGCATAGAGCCACTACTACTCTCCGGGTTGCGGGGTGACCTCGACCAATCGTCCACGAACTTTGCTTCAACAGCGGTGAGCTTGCCGTTCAAGGTTGTAACGTGGTCAGCAACTCCTCTTACGCGCTCACCGTTTACAATTGCTTGATATTGTCGTTGGTCAAATGGAGTGTTGCTATACATTCCCTGAATAGCGTCTTCATAGCTTTGTCCACGGTCAATCGCACGACTTCCGGCGACGGAAACTGCATCGGTTTCTACGAACCCATCCACTGCGCCTACAACGCCTCTGGCAGCTAGCGTAGCCCTAGCCTCCACGAGCGCCGTCCCCAATAGGATGGTCGCGGTAGGGGATCCGCCCAGTTCGAGCGTTGTCGCGGCAACATCATGAAGCGCCAGATTAAGATACGTCGCGTAGCAGGCGGAGCTTCGGCCGCAGGTCGCAACAATCGTGGAGACGGCCTCTTGCCCGGCAATAACGGAAATTGTTCCAAGCGCAGCAACGGCACCAAAAACGGCTCCTAACTCGAAGCCTTTCGTCATCTGATAGACTTCGCCATATTCCTGAGTCTTGGCCAGTTCCTGGGCGACGTAGCCAGCCGCAGCTAGATTTCTGTAATTGTCGAGCATCCGTGCGTAATCGGGATCGTTCCTGTCGGCAGCGCTGTCCGCCTTACGCCAGGTCTCGTACGCTTCAAGCCATTTGCCCTGTTCGGTAGTGCACGACAAAGCGCCCTGATCCATGCACGCTTGCAGCAGAGACATGGTGGTTTGGTAGTCAAGGTTCTTGAGCCTGTCTACTTCCGACTGAATTCGTGCTCTGTCCGTTGCGGAACAGCCAGAAGACTCTGCCTTGCAAGCTTCCAAAGCCTTTTCAGCGTCCGTAAGCTCCCGGGCCTGCTCATGCGTGAGATAATTGTACTGATAATTCGCAGCTCCGTAGGACCCTCCTTCTCCACCACCGGCTACGGCACCGACCGCCGAGCTGAGACTCGTTCCTATAAAAGTGGCAAGGGTCTGCTTGTCCTGATCGGACAAGTTACTGTCCTTCAGCATACCCTTGACAAGGGCTGCGATTGCCGGTGCCATCAAGGCTGTTGTTGCACCGCCTAAGGCACCTTTGATCGCCCCCTCCCAGCCATTGACACCGCCGAGGATACTTTCTGCAACACAGGCGCTTGTATAGGTCGAGTAGCTGAATTGGTGGCGCGACCGCCGGTGACGAACCCAACCTTACCTTCCCTACAGCTCCGTCCTTCGCAGAAGATAATCGAGACCTCCGACCCTGAACCACTTATAGGCAAACGCTTCCAGGTAGACGCAGTGGTGTCCTGCTCCGTCGGCCTCACTTTTTGTACCGTCCGCGATGTCCACCAGCATCCGCCCGAGATCGCCGATTTCAGGATCGATCTCCACCTCAACGGGTCGTGAATTGAAATTGTGGACGATCAAGACTGAATTGTTGCGCCAATCATAGCGCACGACGAGAACGCCGACGTTGTGGGTTTCCAGACAGGTGAAAGCGCCCCAGCCAATCTCGGGAGCTTCCTTCCTCATGCGGATCAGCCGCTCCATCCAATTGAGCATGGATTCTGGATCGCAGCGCTGATCTGCAACGTTGATGTGTTGATATCCGTAAGGACCTTCGGAAATCACCGGAAGGATCGGTTTGTCGCCGCTGGTAAATCCGGCATGGGGTTCCCTCGACCATTGCATCGGGGTGCGCGCGGGGTTGCGTTCCGGAAGCGAAAGGTCGTCGCCCATTCCGATCTCGTCGCCGTAGCGCAGGACCGGCGTGCCAGGCAGCGAAAACATCAGGCTGTACGCCATGCGTATCTTATCCGCGTTGCCGTTCATCATCGGCGCGAAGCGTCGACGAATGCCACGGTCGTAAAGCTGCATGGCCTTTTCGGCGCCAAAGGCATCGAAGACGATTTGACGTTGCTTGGCTGAAAGACGACCGAGATCGAGTTCGTCGTGGTTCCGCAGGAACAATCCCCATTGCGCCGTCACGGGCCTGGTCCTGGTGGCATTCATGGCTTCGATCAACGGCCGCACGTCGGAGCTCGCAAGGGCGTAGAAGAGTGTCTGGTTCACTTGAAAATTGAACATCATCTGCATGCGGTCGCCGTCCTCGCCAAAATAGTCGAGATCGGTCTTCGGCAAGACATTTGCCTCCGCCAGAACAATAGAGTCTCCCTGGCGCCATTGCAGGAATTCGCGGAAAGTGCGCAGCATGTTGAAGTGCTCGACTGGCTTTCGCACGTCCGGCCCCTTCTCTGCGATGACGAACGGCACGGCATCCATGCGAAAGCCGGAGACCCCGAGCTGGATCCAGAAGCCCATGATCTTCAAAATCTCAGCCTGCACATGCGGATTGGCGGTGTTGAGGTCGGGCTGAAAATCGTAAAAGCGGTGGAAGTAATATTCTTTGGCTTTATCGTCATAGGTCCAAGTGGTCTTCTGCACGCCGGGAAAGACCATGCCCTGATCGGCGTTCGCAGGCTTTTTCTTCGACCAAACATACCAATCGCGGTAGCGCGAGTTCGGATCTTGGCGCGCATCCTGAAACCAGGGATGCTGGTCGGAGGTATGATTGACCACCAGATCGATCAGTACGCGGATGCCACGCTGCTCGGCGCCGTGGGTGAACTCGACGAAATCTCCGAGCGTGCCGTAGCGGGGATCGACATTATAATAATCGGAAATGTCGTAGCCATCGTCTTTGCGCGGTGACGTCTGAAACGGCATGAGCCAGATGGCTGTGATGCCCATGCCAGCAATATAGTCGAGGCGGCGCATGAGACCCTGGAAATCGCCGACACCATCACCGTTGGCATCCATGAAAGTTTCGACGGATAGGCTGTAGATGACAGCATTCTTGTACCAGAGGTCGTTGATCATGTCCGTCTCCCAGGAATTGCCGAGTGGGCAATGGCATAACCACCCGGATTGTTCCCGCAGACGAAATCGATCGTCTTTTGCCAAAGAAAATCCCGCTCCTTCATTTCGTCAGTGGAGCGAATAGCCCGGCTGAACGTTCTGTCCCGTGAAGGTTGAACGGCTGGTCGGCCAATTCATGCCGTTCTATCGTCTTGAAGGAGAACAGATATGCCGACAGAAGTACCGAAACCTGATGAAATGCCTCGGGGTCCTACTCCATCGCCAGGTGTACCGGATCGCACTCAGGAGAAGCCGCCGCTGACGCCGGTACAGAGCCCGGAAGACAATAAAAATCCGAATGATCCGCCGCTTGATCCAGCCTTGTTGCCAACCGGTGATCCGTCCGGGGCAGCGTGACCTCAAGATGCCTGACACTACATTGGCTCCGCACGCAGCCCTCAATCGGAAGAGCCGCGTCGTTCTGTGACGCGTGATACCGCGTGCGATATTCATTCACGAAGTTCGATCCAGACCGGAGCGTGGTCGCTGGCATGAGGCAAAGCGCGGATCGACCTGTCGACACCTGCCGCTACCAAATCGCCTGCCAAAGCGGGGCTAAGCAGCAGATGGTCTATGCGCAAGCCGGCATCGCGGGCAAACGCGTTGCGGAAATATTTCCAAAACGTGTAGATGCGCTGATCCGGGTAGAGGTGGCGCAATGCATCGGTCCATCCTTGGGAAACGAGGTCGCGATAAGCCGTCCTCACTTCCGGGCGAAACAAGGCGTCATCACGCCAGCGCTCCGGCGCATAGACATCGAGATCGGTCGGCATGACGTTGAAATCTCCGACGAGTGCGACGGGGATTTCCAGCGTCAGCAGCTCCTCCGCATAAGCAGAGAGGCGCCGGAACCAGCGCAGCTTGTAGTCAAACTTTGGCCCGGGCGCTGGATTGCCGTTCGGAAGATAAAGGCATGCGATGAGCATCCCGCCGACCGCTGCTTCGATATAACGGCTATGGGTATCATCCAAATCGCCCGGAAGTCCGCGGCGCGTCTCTATCGGGTCGTGTCCCTTCGCCAAAATAGCAACGCCGTTCCAGCTCTTTTGACCATGCCAGACGGCGCCATAACCGGCTTTTTCGAGTGCACGCTGAGGAAATTTTTCGTCGGGCGCCTTGAGTTCCTGAAGGCAGACGACGTCGGGAGAGGCCTCCGCCAGCCAGCGCAGGAGAATATCGAGACGGCCGTTGATGCCGTTGACATTGAAACTTGCGAGCTTCAACGACGTCAGCGCTTCGAATTGCCGTCGCTGCGGTCGCCTTCGCCAGACCTGGCTTCCTGCTTGGCCTTATGGCGACGATCGGCAGCGAGCGATCGACCAACATCGACACTCTCCTTGAATTGACCCCTTTCGTTGCGGCGCACGTTACGCTTGTCAGTGCCGGTGTCGATGAGTTCACGCTTGCTCATGAGATATGTCCTTTCAGGCCGCTTCATCGGCAGAACGCATGCGCGAACAAAAAGATGCAGATGCCAGCCGTTCGGGGCCTCGGCTTCGCGGCCACCCACGGATATCTAGAGGCGATTTTTGAGCATTTCCGCGGTGACGTTCCGGCCGCGCCGGAAAACACCCAGGATCGTCACCTGGTCGCCTTCGACGATGAAAGCAATCGACGCGGTGCGGCGATAGCCGACAATTCGCAATCCCGGAACCGATCCCTCGCGGACGGTCCCACGCTCCGGAAATATCGTGAACCCTTCAATGAGTTGATAAATGCCGCCGACGTAATTGCCCGCAGTAGTCGGCCCCGCTTCGGCGGTGATATCATCAAAAATCTTGTCAAGCTCAGCCTCGGCCAGCTCGTGCAGCCGGATGCGGTAAGCCATCCGCTACTTGTCTTTCGCCAGCGCGTCGCGGTGTTTGCTTTCGAAGCGTGCTCGGGCATCCTCGAACGAAACCGCCTTGGACGGGTCGCGCTGCAGCTCTGCGTAACGCCCCGGGATCTCGTCGTGGATCCAGCGCTCAAGACCATCCTCAAATTCTTCGAGCATGCGCAAGCCGGCATGGATGACCTCATTGCGGTCATGGTATCGACCGGATTCGAGCTGACGCTGGATGAACTGCTCGTCTTGGTCAGGTAGGGCTTTCTGGTTGCGCATCATGATCTCCTCCTCCTCCTATGATGATTGTCGAGCCGGATTTTCTTTTCCGGCGATGATGAAGTTTGGAAAGTCCTCGAAGACCCATCCGTTTTTCAGGGTGTCGAAGATAATGGTGAGCAGCTTGCGGGCTGTGGCGATGATGGCCTTTCCCGGGCCACGCCGGTCCTTGATGCGCCGGTAGAAGGCATTGAGGTAACCCGAATAGCGGATTGCGGTCAGCGTGCACTGGACCAGCGTGGTGCGCATGAGCCGGTTGCCACG
>NZ_JARWGH010000049.1:0-32319 GCF_036528765.1 Rhizobium sp. BR 362
CCCCAGAAATTGTCCGAGCGGGTAAATTGCAAGGAGGACCCCGATAACCGCGCTGCGTTGGCCAGCCGTCGTGCCCGGGTCGAGAAAGCCATTGTCTCCCATCAACATCGGGATGAACAGCGTAATCATCAAAGAGTAGCCACAAAAGCCGATGAAGGTTACGAGGTAGAGCGGCAGCAAGGCCTTGATATCCGCGTTTCGTTTCATTGCGGACCCCCGACGATCCGCGTTCCGAAGCTGCCCGCGCAGCATGTCTGCGCTCTACGAACCAAGTGTGGTCGGGCCTTTCTGTCCATGACCGGCTGGGTGTGCGGCCGGATCGCTCCGGCGCGCGCCGCGATGCCGAAGGCTCTCACGCGCTTAAGGCTCTCGGCCAGCGCTTCCTCCTGGCTCGACTTCGTCGTAGCGGTACCATGCCTGGATTGCTTCCGAAAGCATGCGGAAGTCTCCATCGCGGGGGCTTGTAGTCATTTTTCTCGCCTTGTTGATACGAGAGAACTAGCGAGACCGACGCAATGTTCAAGGCGCTCGCCGTGGCTGGCACAGCGGCAATTCATGCACCGCCGAGGACGGTTTACATGGCGTGAAGCCAGCCCGAGCTGTTCCAGCGCTGGTGGGTGCCAAAATCGCTGTCCGGCGTTTCGCTCGTATCGTGCGCTATTGACGTCCGTACCGGCGGCAAGTATCGGCTGGAAGTCGGTGCAGGCGGTTCGGACAACATGGTCTTCTACGGCAATTATCTTAAGGTAGTGCCGAACGAGCGCATCGTCTGGACCAACGACAAGGGTGAAGAGGGCGCCATCACAACCGTGACCTTTCAGGACGAAGGCGGAAAGACACTTCCGATCTTCCACGAAGTCTATCCGTCCAAGGAGGCGCTTGCGGAAGCACTACAGGGCTTGGCGACCGCATGCCGGAGCAGTTGGAGCAGCTTAACGAATTGCTTTCCAAAGTAGGCGAGTAGCGCGGATCGCAAAACTCGCCTCGAGTCAATTTCTGCTCACGGTGCCGGTTCCACCTGCCTTTCTGGGCGCAGCGAGGAAGCGAAGCGCATGTGGCTCCAGCACTACATCGAATGAGCTTTCTCGCCTTGAAAGGGAATCGAACCAACGGTCATCCTGTTTGGATGGCCTAACGCCTTGAATATGCAGCAAGGCTCGATAAGTTGAGAGCCGAGCTGCGAGCCACTACTTCGCGAACTCGCGGTACAGCTCGACCGTTGGTGCGTGCGTATCGATCGTGTCGGCGATCTTGGCTGCCATCGGCAGGTTCTTCTTTTCCGCGTTCCATACCGCCCTAAAACGTTCAACCGTATCTCGCGCGGTGTCGATCACCAGCTTCTCGGAAAGCTCCGCTTTCGCAGCCAGATGCGCCAGCTCGTCCTTCGACAGCGCCGCCATCTTTTTTGTGCGGGAGAAATTGAGCGCCGCCGCATCTTCCCCCTCGATGTATGGGATAGTCGACAACAGGTCATACGCTGGCGAGAGCGCAGGGGTGCGCCGATCAGGATAGATAAGCGACCAGTTCTTCAGGTGCATGTCACCATTGCCGATTAGCGTGCTGAAGACTAGACGCCGAATGAATTCCGCAATGTCGGCCGTGCTGGTTTCGATCCCCAGCACGCGGCCGATCATCCGGTAATTGCCCTTATCGTATTTATGGTCGGGAAAGACGCCGAAGACTTGCGCAAAATCCTCGATATGCACCGGTCCCTCCGACGTGCGGTCAAAACGCTTGATCGCCAGCGCCTGCCCGTGCAGCTCGCCCACCCCTTGCGGCAGGCCGCTCACCGCATCGAGATCAACCAGCTGGATTTCCGGCACGTCCATCCCCATCATGCGGGCGATGGTCATCATCGCGAACTCGTTCTCGGGCACGCCGCTATATTGCTGAGAGGGCAGCTTCACGATCCACGAGCCACCCGTGCCCTCGGCCGGAATGGTCAAGCCACCGCCCCGATTGTCGTTCTTAAAGGCCGAGAATTTCAGCTGCACGCCCGCCAACGAAAAGCGTAGCGCGTTCGGCCGAGCTTCAACGGTAGCCCGCCCGTCATCCGGAGGCACGTCATCCCCTTCGGAGGGATGCACCGTCACAGCCCCAGGCAGGTCGCGGCCGAGCATCCAGAGCAGGAAAAATTCCCGCGACGGCTTCACACCCGCACGACCAGCGAGGTATTTGCGCAACGGTCCTTCCGGCAATACGTTCGAGAAGAAGGGAGGGACCACCATGTTGTAGGGCCTGAACTTCGTAATGAGCGCCCCGAACGGGTCTTTCAGAGATAGGCTAAGCGTCGGTCGCTTCTCGTCTTCGATATAAGCATCGTTGAACGCGAAGATGGTGCGCCCGTCCTGCAGGTTTGTAAGGGTCGCTACCGGTTGCCCATACAGTCTGACATCGAGGACCGTGATCTTAGGCATTATCGTCTTCCTCATCCAGCGCATAGGCCGAGCGAGGGACCGCGTCGTCACGGTCGCGGTGCACCGCGCCGTTGCGTAGGTGTCTTACGGCATGTGCGATCCTGCTCAGTTCCTGACGGGACGGAGGATCGGCCTGCCACCGGTCGAGGCGTGCAGTCGCCTCTTTGAATGAGTCCATCTCCTCGGCCGACAGAGGAAGATGCCTTAAGAGCGCAAGGCTATCTTTGAATGTATCTGCTTCGGAAGCACTACCGAATGCGCCCCTGTGCTGCGCAGACCACCGCTCGAGGCGCCTCACCAGTTTGCGCTGGTCGGATGTCAGAACATCGCTCGATGCCGGCGCGCTATCGAGGATGTTGCGGATCGCCGGCATCAGTTTTTTTGGGGCAAGGACGATTTCGAGGTCGAGCGCGCGCGCCACATCCACTAGGCTGCCAAGTCCGGGCTCCATGCTGCCCCGTTCTATCTGAGAAATATGGCTTTGCGTCAGGCCCGATCGTGCGCTCAGCTCGCGCTGGCTCATTTTCTGCGCTTCGCGCACAGCGCGCAGCTGCTGCGTTATGTGCTCCGTTTTATAGGCCATATCATTATCTCGTATCGCACAAGGCGGTCAATTCAGGATAATATATAGAGAAATCTAGAGTGTAACGCAATTCTGATATAAAAAATCGTATTGATGCGATAGAATATATATATAAACATATCAGAATTGCAGCCTTATGGACTATCCGAACATACGCAAGTTCCGATGCTGCAGACCTGTTCAATGATCGTCGCGAGAGAGGAGCCGTGTTCCGCGAACGACAGTGACACCCTCGGTAACGGGGTCAGAAGAAGTCTTGATCAGCGCTTTGATCTCCCTTGCGCCTTGGGCAGAGCGTTGAGCAAGTTCGCACTTCCTGTGCGACGACGGCAAAACCCTTGCCGGCATCGCCGGCACGAAGGCGATTTCGTCGATGATGCCGAGAATGCTGGAGATTTCACTGGAGGACCATTCGATCCGCTTCGTCGGCCTCCAGCCTAACGATCGAATTCGTTGCGTCAAACCCATCCACGGCTTTCCTCGATGCTCCCCTGTTAACGAGGATCGGCGCAAATTTTGTGATGACCAACACGGAAACGCCGCTCAGCGAAGCTGTGTGTGTGTGCAGCCGAAACAATTCCGGGCACTTGATCGTTGTCTGTTCATCCACGAAAGGAGATTGATTATGGACTGGAGCCGCGTCGAAGGGAATTGGAAGCAGATGAAGGGCAAGGTCAAGGAACAGTGGGGCAAGCTGACCGACGACGACTTGGACCAAATCGCCGGCAAGCGCGACCAGCTCGAAGGCAAAATCCAGGAACGCTACGGCCTAGAAAAGGACCGCGTTACAACCGATGTCGACGACTGGTATGGCCGGCAGACTTGGTAAGCGGTTTGTTAGAGATCTAAGGGGTTGAAAGGGCCGGATCGTCTTCGGCTCTTCTTATTTTGTGCGCCTACCGCTCATCGGTTCAAGCTTCTCACCGTCGGGCAGAATCTCTTGGAATTCGATCGGGCGCTCAGCGGCGAAACCCAATATGGCGAATATCACATGTGCCGCGGCTAGGCTCTGAAGCGTTGGGAGATCACAGGCGAGGCAGAGTGGACCTACAGCTTGTAGTGCAACCATCGACGTGCGTAATCGGTTCCGTGTCGGCTACGCAATCAAGCACCTGTTGGCAAAATGTGGTAGGTGGTAACGCCCTGAACGGAAATGAACCTTCGACCTACGATCCTGGCAAAGTGGCTGAGGCAACACCAAGGGCTCCCCGAAAAAGACATCGGCTCGCGAGTACCGACGCGCCAGATGTCATGCGCGCCATGGATCGACGACGATGACGCCCGTACCATCGAAATCTTGAACATTCCGTGTGACGACAGTTAAACCGTGAACCAGCGCGGTCGCCGCTATCAAGGCATCGGCTTCGTTGCGGCGATCTGGAATATGTAAGTGGGCACAACGCGTTGCTATCGCGTCATCGATTGACAGAACTCGCTCCGCGAACTCAGGACGAACACGGCTGTCCATCCATGCCCGCAGGCGAGAACCTTGGGAAGCGTCTCGACGCTGGATGCTTAATATCCCGCGCTCAAGTTCTAGAATCGTAATCGCAGAAATGAATAGGTCGCTGGAATCTTGAGCACCGACCCACTTCGTCACATTCGGATCAGCTTTACCGTCTCCGCCTTTACGCAGCTCGGAGACGACGTTTGTATCCAGCAGATATTTCAAGACAGATCGACTCCGCGAGGTGCAATTTCGGCTCGGGGCGGATCGAACTCGATGACTGATAAACCGGGCATTGAAAGAGCATCGACAAGATTGCGGCGCTTGCCGGTCAGGCGCTCGAACTCGCTGTAGGTCATCAACACATGGGACGGCTTCCCGCGATCCGTGATAACGACAGGTCCTTTGTTGGCGGCCTTCTTTGCCCTACTCACGTCGTGGTTCAACTCCCGGCTAGATAAACTCGTGATGCTCATAGCAGCCTCCATGTAGGAACATGCCTACATATAGGGTATTGTTTGCTGCGAAGCAATGCCCGCCTTGATTGGGATCCGAACCGACGACCTGTGCCTGCGATACGCCAAAAGAGTGGCCGCCGGTAATCATGACCAATACCACCGTCTTAAGGCAAACGAAAAATGCCTGCCGCAAGAGGAGAGATACGGCAGGCGTATTGATACGATTGAATAGCGACGGAAGCGGATTGAAGGCTGCGGAGGAGGCTTCCTGAACCGTTTTAATTTGATAATTCGATTTGGAGAGACCGGTAACTTCTCTGGGGTCGCATACAGGTTATTAAGCCCCAGCGGTCCATGACCATCGCTTTAATAAAGGAGGCGACATTGGCGGGGGAATGGACGATTACGATTGAAGGGAACAACGAATTTGCCGACACCTGCCGGAAAGAAGTTCGTATCGACAAGAGCTGGGAGCGCCTGTTCGACGGAGAAATTGGCTTCTCGACCAATGACGGCAAGAAGATCATGGCAGGCGTTGCAAAGCGCGGTCGTCGCCCACGAGGCAGAGACCTACTGCCTGTTCCGGCTCCGAACCGTGTTCAGGACGGTAGAGGTGCGCAATCCTCGCTGGATGTTGTGCCGAGATTGCTATCCGGCATGATTGCTGCCTGCGCGCCGCTGAAGGAAATTTGTCCCGATCGAGCGACGCCCGAGCTGATGGAATTGACGGCGCGGCTGGGGAGCACGATGCCATATCGGCAGGCGGCAAAGGTGCTAGCCGATTTTCTGCCCACTGATCCCACAGAGATGCACGCGAATGTGCGCAAGCGCACCATCAAGATTGGCGAACGGCTCCACGACCAGACCCTCCCGGAAATATGGCGCGCGAGGGGGCAAGCGGATGAAAGACACCAACTTGAGATGCAGCTTCTGGCGATCGGCGCAAAGAGTTTGTCATCAGCATCGATACGGCCCATGTTCGCAGCGCCGAACCCAATTCAGCGCGAAATTTCGAACTCGTGGTGGCCAGATGCGGCCGTGGTGGACGAGGTGAAAACGGCGGTCGCTATTTCGTCACCAGCAGCACCGAGCAACATGCAATCCGCGATCGCGCTCTTCATGCTCTTAAGGAAGTCGGATATCGCGGGCTTTGGCGATGTGACGGTAATTTCGGACGGCGCCGACATCCTGACGCGGTTTCCCCGCGCCATGCCGAAACCGATAACCCACATCATCGACTGGTTTCACATTGCCATGAAGATCCAGCCCATGCAGCAGATCGCCGATCACGCTGCTCGATCCCTAACCGATTTCACTGAAATTTTTGCCTTCGATCGGCAGGGAAATCAGAGCCCTGAAATGGCGCCTGTGGCACGGGCGGATTGATCGCACGATCCACGACCTGCAGAGGCTTCTCTCGAGGCTGAAGCACTTGCAGGAAAACGCCGACTTCTCGATCGCACGCCTTCACACGCTTGGCACGCAGCTTCTGACCTATGTCCGATCCAACCGCAGCGCGATGACAAAATTCGGAAAGCGCTATCGAGCCGGCCTTCGAGTCGCCACTACCCTCGCCGAGTCAGCGGTGAACTCGCTCGTCAGCAAGCGGATGGTGAAAAAGCAGCAAATGAGCTAGTCCCTTCACGGTGCGCATATGCTGATGCAGGTCCGGTCGGCCGAGCTCAACGGCAATCTTCGTGACCGGTTGCGGATACCTTTCCGAGGCCCGAACCGAACGCGCCACCAGTCTTCAAACCGAAGCCACTTCTGCTGCGTGTCGCTTGACCCCAGAGAAATTACCGGTCTCCTGAACCAAACCGCCGCATTCTTACAATTAGGTGCCAAGCGACACAAGACCCTGTCGTCGCATCTCTATCTGGCCACGACCGTCGCAGCCCTATTCAGCTTTGACAGCATATAGCCGCAAAGTTGAAGTGTCCTGATGAGGGTTCCTCCGCTTGGCGATCGCAGTCATGCCGTTGCGAGTGGAAAAACGGGTCGAGATGCAATCAGATGACCCAGACGATTTTTATGTCGGCATATCCCAAGGATTCACGAGCGCGACACCCATGCCCTCGAAATTCTTGATATTGCGCGTGACCAGCGTCATCCGACGGGTGAAGGCTGTCGCCGCAATATAGGCGTCATTGATCGGCTTGGGATTTGGCACATGCCATTTCGCCGCCTTAACAGCCGCCGCCTCATCCAGGGGCAGGATGCGGCCGGAAAACGCCATGAGAACGGCATTTTCCAGCCAGTTGCGCAGCACCTTTCCGGCGGCGGCATCGTTATGCTCCGCCAACCGAACGCCAATCTCCAGTTCGTGCAGGACAACGGAGGAAATGAAGGTCTCCGCCGGATCGAGGGTTTCGTTCCAGACCACGACGTTGGGATCGGCCTTGCCGCTCGCGACTTTGCGCAGTTCGGACACGACATTGGTATCGAGCAACAGCATCAGGACAGGTCGACCGGCTGGGCATGTTCCGTGCGCTGCGGCAGCGGCAAGTCAACATCTTCAGCTCCAGGCGCTGCCAGCATGTCGCCGAGCGTCCGCATCTTTCCGGTAAGCCGCTTGTACTCGTCGAACGACAAGAGGACATGCGCCGGCCGTCCCCTGTCGGTGATGATCACGGGTCCGTCCTTGGTGGCGCGCTTTGCGCGGCCAAGGTCCTGATTGAGTTCTCGTCCTGAAAGCGTGGTGACGGTCATGGCAAGCCTCCAACACTCGTGGTTACGTAACCACATGTAGCTCGCATAGAGCGGAATTGCAAGATGCGGCGGCTCGCGGGGGTAGCGTTGGCACGCAGATTTGGACCCCGTTGATCGCGCCATCGCAACGTGAAACGAGCACGGCGCGATCCGGAGCAGTGATATCAGCCTGATTGCAACGCCTTTCCCGGCAAACATCGACTGGATTATCGGACCGGTAAGTCGATCAGCGCTGTATTGCGAAAGCAGCGGACGTGTCGTGGCAAACGATCGCTGATTTAAGCGGGTCGCTCATGTACCCATCAACAATAATATCCTTAGCATCATCGCCGCTTTCAGGCGGCCGGAATAGACCATATGTTCACGGGGTGAGCGTGGCCCGCCCCCGCGGTAAGCTGAATTCGGGGGTTGCTCTCCCGGCAGATTTATAACTCCTTGCCCGCTATGGGACCGACCGAACTCAATTGGAGCGTGGATTTTCGGGACGCCAATCTTCAGCGATCAACCCGTCAACACGTGTGAATTCACGCAGGTTCCCGGTTATGATTGAAAGCCCGGCACTTCTGGCGTGTCCGGCGATAAGTACATCGTAACCGCCAATCATTTGTCCCTTTCGCTCTAAAACTGCTCGAATATTCGCTGCATGAGCGGCGGCAGCCTCGTCAAACTGGAGAATTACGAGACGGGCAGCAAAATTCTCGACATTGGAACGATGCTTCACGGGATCGGCAGATTTTTCGGCGCGATACAGAAGCTCGTTCAGGATGATTGTTGAAATGCAAAGTGCGTCTGCATTTTCATTGAAACGATCGCGAAAGCCTTTCGGCCTGTCACGAAGGAGCCTGATGCACAAAATGGTATCGAGCATATAGCGCAACATGTCAGAAACTTTCCCTGACCTGTGCTGCAGGTTGATTCCGCTCGCCGAGATCAACACCGGGCGCATCAAAAAAATCATCCCAGATGCTGTTGGCTGGTACAATTACACGGCGGTTGCCATCTCGCAGAATTGCCACTTCCTTCACATTGTCGGGAAAAGCGACATCTTTTGACAGACGGACTGCCTGGGTTCGGTTTGATTGAAAGATGTTGGTTCGTGACATTATCTGGCCTCCAGGAGGTATATACACAAAGTATATCTCGGCCGCGTATACGCGAGATCGAGGTCAGCATGCTGGCTCAATTAAAAGCAGACAGGAAGAACGAGCCAGGATTATCTGCTAATAAGGCCGAACCGGTGCGCTTCGTCCAACAGTGCCCTGACGGACGGTGGCTGCCATTTTCGTCCACCACGCGCGGGTCGTTCCCCTCTGATCCAGTTGCGCTGCAATGTCGCGGAGCGACAGATCGGGATCCGCGATCGAGATCGCAGCGACAAGCGTCATCAGATGGTCCTGCGGAGCGCGGCGTGGAGAGCGGGCTAGCAGTTCCGGTTCCGCCAGTTTTTCACGGACCATGCTATGGACCGCACGGCGCAGCCGCTCAACGGTCCATTCGTAGCCGCGGCGATTGAGGATTCGCACCACGTTCTCCCAACTGTGCTGAGGCCGGAGCTGCCGCACAGTTGACAACCAAGTTTGCGCTGAAGAGACGAGCTCGTCGAGGTATGCCTTTTGGCGCGCCTTCGAAACAGCGCGCCTGGCTTCCGGCCGGCGCTCCCGTAGTCCTGGATTGCCAGCGAGCTTGCCTCGCGCTTTGGCAGCTTTCATGCCCGCCTTCGTACGTTCGGAGATCAGCGCTCTTTCGAGCTGGGCGACGGCGCCGAGCACCTGCAAGGAAAACATGCCCTGCGGTGTGGAGGTGTCGATCGGATCGCGGAGCGACCTGAAATGAATCCCCCTCCCCTCAAGATCCTCGATCACCTGCAGAAGATGGCTGACCGGTCGGGCCAGGCGATCGAGGCGCACGACGACCAGCACGTCGCCGGCGCAGAGCTCTTTCAGAATCTTTGCGAGCACCGGTCGTGCTCGCGATGCCCCCGAGCCATGTTCCTGCTAGATGCGATCGCAGCCGGCTGCACGCAGCTCGTCGACCTGGGCATCATGAAGCTGATCCTGCGTGGATACACGTGCATAACCAACAAGTCGCTTGCGCGGAGATGAATCCGATCCGCCTGGTCCCAGCCACCTGCGTCCTCGAAGCCCGCATGGTGCTGGTTAGCCGCAAGGGCGAGCATGCGCTCGCCGAGGTCGATCTCTGGCTTAAAAAAATCGAGGCCGACATCATCACGGTCGACGCCGACCTCGTCGATCTGGCGACGGAGGGCTGGATGACCTATGGCAAGGGTCGGCATCCGGCAGCGCTTGATTTTGCCGACTGCTTCTCCTATGCCTTGGCAAACGCGCCGACGACGCGCTGCTGTTCATCGGCCAGGATTTTGCCCAGACCGATATCGAGGCGGCGTGATGACCGGCGACACGGACCTCGACAATAACCTCCCGGATAGCGTCCCCTCCCCTGCCGCGGTGTCGCCTCTGGCGCCGCCAGCCTCCGGCCTATCCGCGCATCTGCAGGATCTGACCGATCGTGCCCGCACCTGTATCGACGCCGCCAGTTCCGCCAACACCCGCAAAGCCTATGCCAGCGACTGGAAGCATTTTTCCGCCTGGTGCCGCAGGCAAAATCTTAGCCCGCTCCCGCCCGATCCGCAGGTCGTCGGCCTCTACATCACCGCCTGCGCGTCAGGGGGGCCGTTGGCACGGCTACACGTGGCGGAAAGCGGAACAGCGTCTCGACCATCGAGCGCCGGCTGTCCTCCTTGGGCTGGAATTACGCCCAGCGTGGTGGCCAAAAACTCGATCGCAAGGATCGGCATATTGCCACGGTGCTCGCCGGCATTCGCAACACCCACGCCACCCCGCCGCGGCAGAAGGAAGCGATCCTTCCCGAAGATCTGTTGGCCATGCTCGAGACGCTGGACCGCGGATCGCTACGCGGCTTGCGCGATCGCGCCATGCTGCTGATCGGCTTTGCTGGTGGATTGCGGCGCTCGGAACTCGTCTGGCTGGATGTTGCACGCGACCAGATCGAGGGTTCTTCAGGCTGGGTCGAGGTCTTTGACAACGGGCTGCTGCTGACATTGCGCGGCAAGACCGGCTGGCGCGAGGTCGAGATCGGCCGCGGTTCCTCGGATGCGACCTGCCCGGTGGTCGCGCTGCTGACATGGTTGAAAATGGCGCGGATCGCTCATGGTCCCCTCTTCCGCCGCGTCACTGGCCAAGGCAAGGATGTCGGCGCCGATCGGCTGACGGACAAGCAGGTGGCCCGCCTCGTCGAGACGGCGGCACTGGCCGCCGGCATGCGCGGCGATCTCAGCTAGGCAGAGCGAGCCGGAAAATTCTCCGGCCATTCGCTGCACGCCGGTCTCGCCTCCTCGGCCGAGGTCGACGAGCGTTATGTCCAAAAGCAGCTCGGGCATGCCAGCGCGGTAATGACCCGGAAATATCAACGACGGCGCGACCGCTTCCGCGTCAATCTCACCAAAGCGTCAGGCCTTTGAAAGGATCCTCGCCGGCTCAGGGTGAAATCGCTAGGTGAAGTTTGAGTGCTGGATTTTTCGCTTGGTGCTTAACGGCCCCTGAACATCATTTAAAGGGGCAAGGATATACGGTAGAGCGCGCGCAGCATCAGATGTGGATTTTCGCGCGCCTGCTAAATGTTCATTCGAGTGAGGCCGGTGTCGAGTTCGCGCTCCTGCCTTCGAGTATCTCTTCTGCGGTTAGACGGCCAATCAAGGGTGCCAGGATGACGCCGGGGTGGCCGACTGCGAGATAGATACTACTGATCTCCGGGAGGAATCCGAGACGCGGTAAGCCGTCGGCAAAAACCGGACGATCGCCGATTTGTGCATTTTTTCAGTCTAAGCTCGTCGGGCAAGTCCAGCACGTCCTTCATCACAGCCAACATTTTCTCGCCGATGAGTCGAGGGCCGTTCTCGTCTCCATTGTCAACGTAAGACTTCGCGACGAGCAGCGTGCGGTCGCTGGCCTGCCTGACCTCCAGTCGCGGGCCACGCAGGATATGGTTGATGATGGGCCGATCACAGACGTAGCGGAGAAGCAAAGCCGGAGACGTCGTCAGGCCTGTTTGAACCCCGAGTCAGCGTGTGAACACCGGCGCCCGCTGCCACAACGACAATGTCGGCGGCGGTCCTCTCATCCGCTACCCGTATCCCGGAGACCTTGCCACTGACGGTGTCGATGGCACTGACGGCCGCGCCGAAACGCGTCCAGGCACCAGCGGCAGCTGCAGCAGTTACCAAGTCTCCAGCAAGCTGCATTGGGTCGAGAGCCAGATCATCCGGCGAGAAGGCGGCAAGGTCCGGAACTTGGCGGAGGCGTGGTTCCAGTTTCTGTAAGGCGCTTCGTTTCAGCAGTTCAATGCGCTCCCCGGCATTCCGGTGAAGTTCTGCGAACTGCTCGGTTTCTTGTGCTGTAGTCTTCCACAACAGTGAGCCGGAACGAGCGCGGGAAAAGGCCGTTGGCAGCGCATCTTTCAGGCTTCGATACTCAGCGACTGCCTCGCGCCAGAGGGCATAGCTGCTGTTGCCCGGCACTCCGTTGATAATGTTGATCCAACCGAACGCTCGACCTGTCACGCCGGAACCGGGCATCGAGCCTTGATCAATGAGTAGGACGTCCGCGCCTCGAATGGCGAGATTGTAGGTTATCGCTGAACCAATGATCCCTGCGCCGATAACTACGATGCGCGGCCGATAGTGTGCCAAGAAAGGAGCCTCATGTAAAAAGCATGAATCGGACGGCTACGCGAGCATCTCGTTCTTATGCGCGCGAGTGCGCCAATACCGGGCGCGAGGTTACTCCTTCGAGAAACCGACGATGCCCTTGATCTCGGTAAACTCGTGCAGTGCGAATTTCCCGTATTCCCGACCGTTGCCGGATTGCTTGTAGCCGCCGAAGGGGGCGGCTGCGTCCCAGGCGGAGCTGTTGAGGCGAACAGTGCCGGTGCGCAGCCTGCCTGCGAGCGTCCGCGCTTCCTTCGGATCGCCCTGAATATAGGCTGCGAGGCCGTAGGGCGTATCGTTGGCGATCGCGATCGCTTGCTCTTCGGTGTCATAACCGATGATCGACAGCACAGGGCCGAAGATTTCCTCCCGCGCGATTGTCATCTGATTGGTTACGCGGGCAAACACCGTCGGGCGCACATAGTAGCCCGCATTGAGATGCGAAGGGCGGCCAGGCCCACCGATGACGAGCTCCGCTCCTTCCGCGATTCCACGTTCGATCAACGCCTGGATCTTGTCGAACTGGGCGGCGCTTGCGACCGGTCCGAGGTCGGTGCGCGGATCCGAAGGCGGACCGACGACGAGCGCAGCCGCTTCCGTCGCGGCGATTGCGCTTGCTTCGTCCATTCGCTCCGCGGGCACCAGCATCCGCGTCGGCGCAGTACAGGTTTGGCCGGAATTGCCGAAGCACCGCCGTACGCCGGCAGCGACCGCGGCTGAGTAGTCGGCACTGCGCAGGATGATGTTCGGCGACTTGCCGCCGAGCTCCTGATGCACCCGCTTGACGGTCGGCGCCGCGGCTCGCGCCACGGCAATACCGGCGCGGGTCGACCCGGTGAAGGACACCATGTCCACGTCCGGATGGCTGGCCAGCACTGTCCCAACCGTCGGGCCGTCGCCCTGGACGAGGTTGAAGACGCCCTTCGGCACGCCGGCCTCATCCATGATCTCGGCAAAGATCACGGCGTTGAAGGGAGCGATCTCCGAAGGCTTCAGCACCATGGTGCATCCCGTGGCAAGGGCCGGAGCCACCTTGCAGGCGATCTGGTTGATGGGCCAGTTCCACGGCGTGATCATCGCAACAACCCCGACCGGTTCGTGCACGATGCGGGTCGAGCCCTGCATGTAGTCGAAGGCAAAGGTCTCGAAGGCCTTGATCGCCTGCTCGAAATGGACAGCGCCGATGCCAGCCTGCTCAGCTCGGGCCATGGCGAGCGGCGCGCCCATTTCCCGTGAGATGATGTCGCCGAGCTCGTCATTACGGCGCTTCAGGATCGTCACGATGCGCTTCAGCAGTTCGACGCGCTCTTCCTTGGGCGTCTGCGAGAAGGAGGCAAAGGCGCGCCGCGCGACCGCGACCGCCTTTTCCGCGTCGGCGGCGCCGCCGAGCGCAATCGTCCCCATCGGCTGCTCGGTCGAGGGATCGATGACCTCGAGTGTTTTCGACACGGACGGCTCGACCCATTCACCGTCGATATAGAACTTGCGGGCATGTTTCATCGCTGGTTCCCATTTATGATGTCCTCCGCCCCATCGGCGGCGCGTTCCACGAATCCGGCGACAGCGACGATGGCTGCCTCCGTGTGCGGCAAAGCGGCGAGCTCGCCGAGCGTCAGCGGTTTGATGGGCGGGCGTAGCCGATAGTAACCGACGTCGCCGGGCGCAACGCCACGGCATTGCGCTAGCAGTTCAACCGCGGTCGGACCGCACAGCCGACCCTGACATGGTCCCATTCCGCATCGTGTGAACGCCTTCATTTGGTTAGGGCCCGGCACGCCGAACGCCGCAACTTCACGCAGTTTGCCGGCTGTTATTTCTTCGCAGCGGCAGACGATGGTGGCGTCGTCCTCGGGCACGCGAAACGTTTTACCGGGCCGGAACCGATGCTCGATGAAAGTCCTGCCCCTCAGGGCTCGCGCGAGCTTTTGCGCGAGTTCGTTCCGGCACTGTTCGAAGGCAGTCTGGCCAAGGCGATTTAGATCGAGCGCCGCAGACAGGCCCGCGAGCTCTCCTTGGTGAGCGGAGGCGACCGCCCCGACAATTCCCGCCGCATCACCGGCGATCGAGACCCCCGGGACGGAACTCGCGCCGCGACCGTTGACGGCCGGGCGGAAGGCCGCCAGGCGCTCGTCCCAGATGTAGTCGCACCCGGCTGCGAGCGTGAGATTGAGGTTCGGCGCGATCCCCTGGTGCAGAAGGAGCAGGTCGCCTTCGATGTGCAGGGACTTGTTGTCACGATGGACCCGCAAGGCGCTGAATTGTCCGCAACCGACCGCCTCGAGCGCGGTCACCCCGCGAATGAGGCGTGTTCGACGGTGAACGTCCAAAAGGAGCTTCAAGCCCTTGAGGGCATAGGGCGACGTGGCAAAGGTCAGCACGTGAGGCAGGGCCAGGCGCCAATTCTCGACCGGCGTGGTATCGACGACCGCTGTCACGGACACGCCGGCCCGCAGGAGTTGGCTCGCCAGCAAGTACAAAAGCGGCCCGGTCCCGGCGAGGATGGTCCGTCTGGAGGGCACGAGGCCCGACGACTTCATCAAGATCTGCGCCGCGCCTGCCGCCATGACGCCGGGCATGGTCCACCCCGGGAACGGGAACGGACGCTCGAGCGCGCCGGTTGCGAGAATCACGCGATGGGCGGCGACCGGCCGAGCGATGCCGTCGAGCGAAATCCCGACCTCGAGCGTATGCGCACCGTCGCCCGTTTCCTCGTCGGCAGGCCCGACGCTCCACACCGTCGTCCGGCGGGCATAGCTCAAGTCTGCGCCCCGGAACCGCTCGATGAGTTTTCGACCGGCAGCGTAGTCCGGCCCCATGCGCGCGAGATCGGCATCCGAAGCACGCTCGACCGACCGATAGATCTGGCCACCAGGCGCTTCGTTTTCGTCGGCCAGCAACACGGCGAGCCCGTGGGTCGACGCTTCGATCGCTGCCGAGAGGCCGGCGGGCCCGGCGCCAACGACGACGAGGTCATAGGCAGGAGCGAGATCGGCGGCAGACTGAATGTATTGAATCATTCTTCCTGCCCCGGCATGGCCGCGCCATCCTGTGTTTCAACCCGCATGCCCTCGTCTACGGTGGTCATACAACCCTGCTGATTCGGCCGGCCATCGATTTTGACGAGGCACTCGAAGCACGCACCCATCATGCAGTAAGGGCCACGGGCGGCGCCGGAAACCGGGGTGCGCCGCGTGCTGCATTGTCCCGCGGCGAGCAGTGCAGCGGCAACGCTATCGCCTCGGCGGGCCATGGTCGGCACGCCGTCGAATGTGAATGAGACCGAACTCTCTTTTCTGTCAGACAGCCGCCGGAACATGGAACCTCCGGGAGTGAAATACGGAAAGATCGTTTGAAAGCGCGCCGGCTGAAATCTGCCGCGGCAGGACCAGCGCATGGTTCGCCGCCAGTGTCACGCCGGAATGACAGGCGAGCGCGAAAGCGCCCGGAAACCTCTCCGACTGCTCGTAGATGGGAAAGCCGTCCGGCGTCACCACGCGGAATGCGGCCCAGATCCGCACCGCCCTGGCGTCCCTGAGCAGTGGAAAGGTGCGCAGGGCGCGTTCGGCGAGAACCGCGGTGATCGGTCCGCGCGGTCGCTGATCATCGATCGTCGCCTCCTTGCTCTCGCCAATGAGTACAGAACCTTCATCTGTCTGTCGCAGATAGCCGGTCGCATGGCTGAGGAAGGGCTTCAGCCGCTCGGTGACGATGATCTGGCCGCGACTGGGCAAGAGCGGAACGCTCAACCCAACCATCGGGGCGAGCGCAGTATTGCCGATGCCGGCCGCAAGCACGACCTTGCCTGCACCGAGCCTCCATCCTTCTCCAGCCACTTCGAAGGCGCCGCCGCGATGGCGTATCGCAGTCGTCTTGCGATGCGGAAAATAATGAACGCCACGCTGCTTGAGCGCCTTGTGAAAGCCGGCGAACAGCCGCAGCGGGTTTGCGTGTCCATCGAGTGGACTGAAAATCGCGCCTGCCACCGTCTCACCGACGAGAGGCAAGCGGCGGCGCGTCTCCGCCTGGTCGAGTATCTCATATTCGAGCGGCGGCGTTCCTTCCGCGTCCATTCCTTGTTGGTCGGCGAGCTTCGCCATGGATGCGATCCCGCGTTCCAGTTCCGTTGGCGTGAGCCGAATTGAGAAGCCGCCCGACTGGACAAAGCCGGTATCGATACTGGTTTCGGCTTTGAGTTCGGCTGCCAGCCGGTGCCAGTTCGCCGTCGAGGTTCGCGACCACCGCGAATAGGCGGCGTTGCCGAGGCCCTTGCTTGAGCTCCATACGAGACCGAAATTCGCCCGGGCGGCCCTGTTTGCCACATCGCCCTCGTCGAGGATTGCAACCCTTTGTCCACATCTCGACAGACCCCAGGCTATCGATACCCCTACCAGCCCACCGCCGATGACGATTACGTCGTAATCCATTCCGCTTTCTTCCCTCGGCGCGTCACCCCGTCGGCTTTCTCCTGTTCTGCCCCTCAGATCGCGCCGACTTTGACTTTCGAACCATTAAGGAGGCGCGACAGGCGGAAAGGGGTGGGGTCGACACAGGGTGTATCATTGGCAACCAGGTCGGCCGCCAGGCGGCCGATACCGGGGCCCAGGCCGAAGCCATGGCCGGAGGCGCCCGCTGCCAGGTAGAGACCTCTCACACCGTCCGCCGGCGAGATGACCGGCACCGCGTCCGGCGTGAAATCCACGTAGGCTCCCCAGCTATCGGCGACTTCGACCCCAGCCAATGCGGGAAACTGCTCGGTGACCCGTTTCAAGATCGCCGCGATGGTGCGGCGGCTCGGCGGCGGGTCAAGAACGCGGACCCGCTCGAAGGCCGTCGGCTTACTCTTGTTCAAGCTACCGATTGCCTCCGGACCATGGAGGAAGGATTTGCCGATGCCGAACTGCACCGCTTTCAGACGCTTCATGAACATCGGCATGAACCAGCGGGCGTAGCGAATGCCTTGGGGGGTGATGTCGAGCATCGCCCTGCCGCTGATCGCAAGCGTGTAGCTGCCATCCAACCGGCGGGTCAGCGCGCAGTCCGGCGTATAAATCGCCTCGCCCAGATTCGCCATGGGCCGCGTACGAAGCGCTGTTTGGCGAACGCTCGCCTGCGGAAACAAAACCCCGTGCTGGCGACAGAACATGGACGTCCAGGCACCGCCGGCGCAGAGAACGGCTTGAGTCCGGATTGTTCCCTTTTCGGTGATCACCCCGGCTACTGCTCCATTCGCCAGATCAAGACCTCGCGCAGCGCACTCTTGATGGATCGATGCTCCAAATTTGCGAGCGCCCTCAGCGATCGTCGGCGCGGCTATGGCAGGCTCGCCCTTGCCATCGTCAATTGAATGGACGCCGCCGAGCCATCGGCGGCCATTTGCCGGGATTGCGGCAGCCGCTTCTCCGGCGCTCAGCATCTTCGTGTTGACGTTGAACTGCCGGGCCGTATCACGCCATGCTTCCCATTCCGCCAATTGGTGCGGATTGTCTGTAGCGTAAAGCAGACCGCATCGGCGGAAGCCGACGTCCTCTCCGATTTTGGACTCAAACTCACCCCAGAGCCGCAGGGCGACGCCCGAGAGCGGCAACTCTCGCTCATCCCGGTTCTGTTGGCGGCACCAACCCCAGTTGCGGCTCGATTGCTCGCAGCCGATATAGCCCTTTTCGACCAGGGCGACAGACAGTCCCCGCTCCGCGAGAAAGAAAGCTGCCGTTGCACCAATGATGCCGCCCCCGATCACGACGACATCCGCCTTGGCGGGGAGCTGCTGATCGTTCTGTATGCGTTTGACAATTGGAGCCATTGGGTTGACCTGAACTTATCTTGGCGGCTGATCTATACGGCACTGTTTCCTGCCCCTGCGGCAGAAACATCTGCGACGATGACGGTTATCGCATCGACTTGGAATGACGATGCGAGCCGGGCGGGATACGCCTAAGCCTTGCCATCCGACGCGCGATACGTGTCGATGACATCTTCGGTCGAAAGCAGCTGGTCGCAGATGAGATGCCCGATGGGCAGGGGCAGATTGCCTGGAAAGATTGATTTCATGGCGCGTCCTCGAAGTGAGCTCATGTGAAGCTACCGGAGGAAGGCGAGCAGCATGCATCGAATGATCATGCAGGGACGGCGGAAAGTTCCGTGTTCGGCGGCACGACAGACAAGTCTTCGGTCATTGAGCATGTAAGTTACAAAGCATCGTCTGACGACAGTGGTTTTGAATTGACTTCCGGTCGTAACACGACAGATGCCGCGATCGGTTCATATCAACCCTGCTGCTACAGAACATTGAAGAGCATGCACAATCAAAAACAGAGGTGAAGCCATGACTACAGAGGTTCATGAGTCCCCTGCGCTTGCCATGATCCACACGGTCCTCGGGATCATCCCCGCGTTTAACGAACTCGTTGGCCGCCATCTGCCCGGTTGGCGCTCGTTCAACATGTTGGATGAGAGCCTGCTGGGGAACACGATCCGCGAAGGCACGCTGTCACGCCAGACCATGCGGCGTCTTGCGACTCACATTTGGTCGGCGGTGGATGCAGGGGCTTCGGCTGTCCTCGTCACCTGTTCCTCGCTCGGTCCTGCAGTCGATGCGGCAGTGCCGCTCTGCCCCGTACCCCTCTTCCGCATAGATGACGGGATGGCGATTGAGGCGATCCAGCGCGGGAACCGAATTGGCGTCCTTGCAACTCTGGCTACAACAATGAAACCTACAACCCGCCTAATTGAACGCCATGCTCAAAGACTAGGTCATAACGTTTCTGTGACAGGTCATCTTTGTGAAGGAGCCTTTGATAAATTGCGCAACGGGGACAGGGCGGCGCATGATGCGATGATACGTGAAGGCCTCGCTTCGCTCGTGGGCAGTGTCGACGTGGTTGTTATTGCTCAAGCATCAATGGCAAATGCTCTAAATGAGATGAGCGAGACATCGGTGCCAGTACTCACTAGCCCTGAACTTGGTGTGCTGCATATGTCCTCCGCACTAAGCGTCCAGGAAAGTGCGCACAGTTAGGCCAGCGGTTAGCCGGTTTTCAGCAGTCCCGAACAGGCCGTCTTAAAGCTGCGCGATCTGATCGCAAAGCAGTGACCAAAGAAGGCTGTCGCGCATCGGGCGGCGCGCGGGCTAAAAGAGGCAGTTCGCTGCAAGCCGCCCGTCGGGTGGTGTCCCGCGGGAGAAGGGAAAGAAGTGCTTTTAGGAGTGATTGCCAACGATTTTACAGGTGCAAGCGATATTGCAAACGCACTTGCAAGGGCGTGGCGCCTAACGGTGGACTGCCCACCCCGCAGTTTAAGATTGGACCATTTGACCCGTGGGCAAAGCGCTCGCAGCCGCGCTCGATTCCCCAGGTGTTGGCCGCACTGTCTACATGGCGCACCATCGTCCATGACCAGCGTCTGAGTGAAGCTGGCATGCAGAACCATCCGCTTACACCCTTGACGGACCCCGAAATTCGCCGATACCTGCGATACCAGACCCGATCGTCCTTTGGGCACCTCGCGCTGGATACGGTTCGCAAGGGTGCCGAGGAAGTCGCCCCTGCGCTTTGCCGAGAAGGATGATACATTGGTGATCGTCGATGCGATATTCGATCAGGATCTGATTGCAATAGGGCAGCGTTTGCCGACCACAAGCTGGTAACAGGCGGGTCCGGTATAGCGATTGGTCGAGCTGAGAATTTCATTCGGCGCGGCCTCGCTTCAGGAAACTCTGGCAAGTTGATCGGAACAAACGAGCGGAAGCGATGCTGGCGGGCACCTGCTCTGGTGCGACCCGCGGCCAGATCGATGTCCATGCCCTCCTCTTTGACGCAGCTACTCAGCATGTTGTCAGTTCATGAACCTCCTTCTGCTTGATGCAGCAATGGACGGGCACTAGTCTATTGACGCGTCAACTCCTAATAGGCCGTCACCGAGATCGCCATTCACCTTGCCTCTCTGGCCGCCTTAGCGATGAGATCCGCGACAAAATAAGGATGCGTGATCATCGACATATGACTCGACTTGATAGTCGCAGTCTTGGCTCCAATGTGTTTAGCAATCCATTCCTGCACATGTGTCGCTAGAGCATTGTCTCCCTGCGTCACCAAATACCAGGAGGGTTTGTCTAGCCACGCGGCGTGGGTGATGCTTTCGCTGAATGCTTTCGCGGCCATAGGCTGTTGGGTCGCAGCAAGTACCGCAACGCGTTTGCGAGAAACATCCCCTGCCATGACGTGAGCAAATACGGTTGGGTCATCGAGCCAAACGAGACCATTCTCGTCCGGCAGGAGACCTTCCATGGGCGCATCGCGCTTTTTTAGTAATTCTGCGACAGATTCATTGCTATCCGGAGCGAGCGCCGAAAGATAAACAATACCCTTCACATTCGCAGCGTTCCCGGCTTGGGTCACAACCGCGCCTGCCCAAGAATGACCCACCAGCAGAACATTGCCTTCCTGCCTTGCGAGAACCCGGCGCGTTGCCTCAACGTCGTCAGCCAGCGATGTCAAGGGATTCTGAACGGCCGTGACGTGGTAGCCTCTGGCCTGCAACAGTCGGATTACATCGGACCAAATCCCCCCATCGGCGAATGCTCCATGCACGAGGACAATGTTCTTCACTCCCGGCGCCCTTTCAGCCGCCCATGCCGAAGTAGCAAGCACCGTCGTGGTCGCGGTGAACGATAACGCCAAAATCCGAGCGAGAACTGCAGTTCGTCGCGATGGGAAGAAATCGAACATGGATAATACTCCATTGGCATATCAATATTGAGGAGGCATGCGCCTTTGAAAGACCGAAAAGGTGGCGGAGCTATATTTTCACGTACCGACCAGCGTCACTGGCCCGAATTCCCGGTGAGAGAACGTACCGAAATCCTAGCCTGTTTTCTGACGACCTTCTGGCGAGTGTGCGCCATAATCAAAGCAGTCACTTTCATCTCCTGAATGAAGGCTCTATGTCCGTCTTGTCGCACGAATATTGTATTTCGTTTGTTTTGTCCACATATGTACAAAACTAAAAAGTGAGATCGAGAATTGGCACGACCAAGTAAGTTTGACCGCAATGAAGCTTTGGATATCGCTACAGAAGTCATCCGACGAGGTGGCTACGAGCAAGCCTCCGTGAAGTCTCTATCCGAGCGAATAGGCATTCCGCGATCGAGTTTCTACAACGCCTTCGGTTCGCGCGATGAGCTGTTTACTGAAATCATCTCCCGATATGCCGCCTCTGCGCCGGACGCACCACTATATGCCGAAGTGGAAGGACCTATCCTGCCTCTCCTTCATGGTGTCCTGCGAAACATTTGCCGTATTCGTGCTGCTGATCCCGAGGGGAAAGGCTGCATCATTGTGAATTCGATTGCCGAACTCTGCCCATCAGAGGAGGGACCGGCGCCAATGCTGACCAGCTTGGCTACGAGTTCGACGAAGCGCATAGCAGAGCTGTTGGCCATAGCGCGCGAGCAAGGCGAAATTGACAGTCGTGCAAATGTTCAAGCTCTGGCGCTTGCTCTGCAAAATCTAATGGTCGGGCTCAATGTGCTCTCTAAAGTTGTGCGGGAGGAAAGCGACCTATGGCTGCTGACAGAGACCACATTGCGGGGTTTAGGCCTGATGATGAGGTGACCGTCTCGCAAATAACTCTACAAGTTGGGGGTTATTGAAGATTGCCGGAAGAGCAACACCATGGCGCTGGCTCAGCGGGAATGGCTCACCGCCCATGAAGGCCTGATCATCACTAGCCACACCGGCACCGGCAAATCATGGCTGGCCTGTGCCTTCGGCAGGCAAGCGGCCAGGCTCGGTCACTCCGTGCTCTATGTGCGCGTGCCGCGCATATTCGAGGATCTCGCGCTTGCCCGCCTCGATAGCTCCTTTCCCCGTCTCATCGACAGGCTCACCCGCGTCCAGCTCCTCATCCTCGACGACTTTGGAACCCATACGCTCTCGGATCAGCAGCGATTCCATCTCTTCGAAATTGTTGAGGAACGATATCAGAGAAAATCCACCCTGATCACAGCCCAGGTCCCTGTAGCAAGCTGGGCAAGAGCAGACGAGCTGTCACTGGCGAGATCCTGGCCAAGCTGCTTTCCACCTGCGCAAGCGAGCGCCTCGTCGACCTTCGCGACCGCGCCCTGATACTGACGAGGTTTGCCTCCGGCGGCCGCCGGCGCTCGGAACTGGCCAACCTGCGGGTTGAGGATCTGGTCGATGAAGAACCAGTCCATGCCGATCCGGCAAACCCCGCCTCCCCTCTCCTGCCGTGCCTGACCATCAATCTCGGCCGCACGAAAACGACGACGGCCGACGATCGGGTGCATGTGGTTCTGATCGGCCGGCCAGTCGAGGCGCTGAAGCAATGGCCTGCGACGGCGAAGATCGATACGGGAGCTATGTTTCGGCGCATCGACCGGTGGGGCAATATCGATCGACGGGCGCTGACGCCGCAATCGGTCAATCTGATCCTGAAGAGCCGGTGCAAGCTGGCGGGTCTGGATCCGGACGTGTTCTCAGCCCATGGGCTGCGATCCGGCTATCTGACCGAGGCGGCCAATCGTGGCTTCCCCTGCAAGAGGCGATGCAGCAGTCACTGCATAAATCGGTTGCGCAGCCTGCAGGTTACTACAATAACGCTGAGCGGAAAAAACGGGCGAGCGGCACGATTGGTGATGTAACGGCCGTATCGAGGTCTTCCCGAGAAGGCGGGCTGGCTTTTTTATTGCCGATACCGAATATTTCCTCGGCGTTAGTCAGGCGTGTCGCCGAATGTCTGCAGGTGAATTCGCCGCCCCATGCGAGTCAAACTGATCCAATAGCGGCACATTCTGCGAAAGCGGGGCCGAAATATCCGCCCCGTGGGTTTCGACGGTGGACTACAAGTTAAGCGTGCCCTGACCGTAGCTCCTGAAGAATGAAGTTTACTTGGATCGGCTGCCTTGAGAAGCGTTCTCCAAGCTCTGTGCCACGGTCAGGTAGTAGTTGCGGGCGGTCGCATTCATCTGACGCTCGCCGAGCTCCCGGAGCGCACGGATCTTAACCGTCGTTGCGGTGCCGTTCTGTGGCTCAAGAGCAAGCACGTAATCAGCCTGTTCTGCCGCCCACTGGAATTGACCGGCAGAAAGGGATGCTTCGGCGTTCGCCAGCATCTTCGCCGTGCCTCCAGCCATTGCGACAAGCTTTACTGCACGTTCCTTTTCGGTCAGCGGCAAGATGTGCGTCGGGTTGCCGTCAAACCAGCCGGCGTTCTGCGAATAAATTCCACGCACCGCCCAGGCGACAGTGCCGTAATATTCCTGCAGGTATGGATGTCGCGCGAGTTCCGCAGGAAGCTTTATCTCCTGAACCAATTCGTCGGGGGTTTTGCCCTTGCTAATCCCTTCCATCGTCTTGTCGTAGACGAACTTGATGCCGTCCCTGTAGGCCGTGAGCGCATCCTTCGCTTCGTCTGCACCGCTGATCGTGCCCATATGGCCAGGCACGACGAACTCAGCGTTGAGCCCAATCAGCTTGTCCAGGCTGGCGATCCATTTCTCCACGGGGCGGGTCGGAAGACCTCTTAGCGGCGCTATGTTGGGGAAGGTCTTCAAGAATACGTCGCCCGCGATCAAAACCTTACGATCCGGCAGCCAGACCGAGATGTTCTCGTCAGCCTCGCCGGGGGTGAGGATCAGTTGCATCGGCACGCCCGCGACCGTCAGGCTTTCTTCGTCGCGATCGAAGGTCCGGGTGGGCGGCAAAAAACCTTCCCTGGTATGCGGCGTGATCCTGCCATATTCCAACTGAGTGCCGGCGTTGATGAATTGATCGTCGGGCAGAGCGGTACCGAACGCATCGCCACCGTCACGTCGTCCGCGACCTATGTCCGGCTTGGCCGTGACCAGAAGCTTATGGCTATAGATTTCCGGCTTGTCATCGCCTGCGAATACAGTTGCTCCGCCGGTGTGATCGGGATGATTGTGGGTATAGATAATCGCACGGACAGGGTGGCTCATTCGATCGCCGAAGGCTTCAACGATCGCTTTGGCATCGACCGGATTGGCCGAAGTGTCGACAATGATCGAGCCGCCTTCGGCCTGGATCAGGGTGACGTTGCTGGCAGAGTAGCCGATCGCGGTGTAGACGCCCTCGGTAACTTTCTCGACCCGTTTGCGGAATTCCTGCGAATGCGCTTTCAGCTTATCGCGCCCTGAGAAATCGTCGGCAGAGAAAGCCGGAGCCGTCATCCCGAGAGTTGTTACGATAGCCATGACGACTCTTACCTTGCGTTTCAACGAGCCTGACATCTTACCTCTATCTCCAAAATAGCCAGCGGCGGGCATTCGGCCGCTCTGAGTTCGCGCAAAATAGGATGCTCACTTTCGAAACAGTAGCCAACGATTTGACAATCTCCCTCTCATAAACGATAGCAAGTTATGGATTACAACGCTGTCAGCATGTTCATTGCGGTCACTCAAACGGGCAGTCTTTCTGCCGCCGCCACGCGAATAGGAGTTCCGCTTCCAACTTTGAGCCGGAAAATCGCGTTGCTCGAGAGCGACCTGAACATGCAGCTTCTGGAGCGCACCGCCCGTGGCTGTCGTGTAACGGAAGCCGGATCACGATTGTTCGAGCACGCCAGCGGCGGGATAGAGGCGCTACAGGAGGCCGAACGCTTGATCATGAGCGCGCAAGCGCGTTTGGTCGGCCGCCTTCGCCTTTCGCTTCCGCAATCCTTCGAGCCCTGGTGGGAGCTCTTAGGCCTATTCCAGCGCGCCCATCCCGACATTCAGATCAGCGTCTATTCGACAGAAAGACGCGTTGATCTCTTGGCGGACGGGGTCGATGTCGCGTTACGGGTTGGCGCGATTGCCGACGACACGGTTGTCGCCCGCCATATGCTCTCATTTCGGCATATCCTCGTCGCCAGTCCCAGGCTGGTCGAAAGGCCCGGCGCGTTGAACCACCCAGCCGACCTCAACCGATATCCGTGCGCCGCATGGGGCTCTACCCTCGACGCCCGCCCGGTCTGGATGCTTGGCGGTCATTCGTCCCCGGTCCCGGCCACATTTACGGTAAATGACTACCTTCACTTGAGAGCTAGAGCGATCGCGGGAGACGTTGTGACGGAACTGCCGTCGTTCCTCGCAGCGGAACCTCTCAAGAGGGGCGAGCTCGTGGAATTGCTGCCAGAACATCCCTTTCCAGATACTCCTCTGCACCTCGTCTACAGGCGGCAACGGCATCCATCTACGATTGTTCGGACTTACCTCGACTTCTGCTCGACGCATCTGTCGATCATCGAGGACAGATGTAGAGCTCCGTCCCATGAATAGTCATTGCAACTCGATTGCGGCGCGATGGCTCTGACACCGGGACCTGCCGCCCGGACGATCAGGCCCGTCTCAACGAGCCCCCGAGGCCGGATGGAGGTCGCTTCCTGGTGCTGAACTGAACTTGCTCGTCGGACGCATGGGAGCGGGAGACGAGCGATAGACTAGGTTGCTATGCCTCACAAATCATGTAATCTTGAGTTATAGAAACGTTGGCTATAACTCATGCATTGGAATTGGACGCAAACCGGCTGGCCGCACTTTAACTATGACCTTGAAGCGCTCGAGCCGCTCGAGCGGCAATTTCTCAAATCCTCAGGAGAAATCATTGGCGCGGTACGGCACTTTGATGACGAAGATAGCCAGTCACTACGCATTGAACTATTAAGCGACGAGGCCGTCAAAACCTCCGAGATCGAAGGTGAGATGCTCGATCGGCTGAGCGTCCAGTCGTCCTTGCGCCGGCAATTCGGCCTTGACGCCGACAACCGAGCAATCCGGCCCCAGGAACGTGGGATCGCCGAGATGATGATCAACGTCTTCGAGACTTGGTCCGAGCCGCTCATTCACGAAACCCTCTTCCGTTGGCACGCCATGCTGATGGCAGGAAACCGTCACATTGCTACGATTGGCGGCTATCGGACGCACGATGATGCAATGCAAATCGTGTCCGGACGTTTCGACAAACCGGTTATTCACTTCGAGGCGCCACCTTCCAGACAAGTACCGGCCGAGATGGATGCGTATCTGTCATGGTTCAACAGATCTGCGCCGGAAGGCACAAGCCCCCTTCCCGCTCTAACGCGGGCGGCAATTGGTCACCTCTACTTCGAAAGCATCCATCCCTTTGAAGATGGAAATGGCAGGATCGGCCGAGCGCTCGCAGAAAAGTCGCTCGCGCAAAGCATCGGTCAACCAAGCCTGACCTCGCTGGCATACACGATCGAAAAGGGCCGCAAGGCATATTACGGCGAACTAGAAAAAAATCAGCGCACGCTCAACGTAACTGGATGGCTCGTCTATTTCTCCCAGACCATATTGCACGCGCAGCAAACCACCCTTGCCCGCATCGCGTTTTATATCCGCAAAGGAAAATTCTATGACCGGTTCCGCGGCCAGTTCAATGAACGGCAAGACAAGGTCGTCTCCCGTATGTTTCGAGAAGGGATCGAAGGCTTCAAAGGTGGATTGAGCGCCGAAAAGTATATCTCGATCACCGGAACCTCCCGCGCCACTGCAACACGCGACCTTCAGGATTTGGTGGAAAAGGGAGCAATGACCCGGAGCGGCGAGCGTCGCCACACCCGATACACATTGAATATGCCCGAAGCCAAGAAATAGGAAAGTGTATTCGCCTGCGTCTGGCGAGCGGCGCCTGTTTAATTTCAGGTCCCCAGACCGTGCAAATTGGTGTTGCATGGCCTCGCTCAAAACGCCTGGCTTTTCATCGAGGATAAGCGCGATTTTCCATGCGCCTTGACCGCTGCGTCGTCGCTAAACCACCCCAGCACCGGTGGCGATGTCCGGCTTGGTTAGGATGCTTTTTTGGAGAAGTTGAACGGTAGGAGGTCGCCTATGTCGGCCTTTTCGTCGCGCTGCGGCAACTCAGTGAGCGCGTGTCGTAACCAGTTTAACGGGTCTACGCCGCAGGCGCGGCAAGTGAGCGTTAGACTGTAAATCACAGCACTGGCTTTGGCTCCGTCGGCGGTGTCGCTGAACAGCCACGATTTTCTTCCGGTGGCAAAAACTCTGATCTCGCGTTCCAGAATGTTGTTATCGATCGGCATCCTGCCGTCGCTGGTGTAACGCGTCAGATAATCCCATTGGTTCAAAGTGTAGGACACAGCATCGCCGAGCTTGGTATCCGGCACGACCTTCGGCGCGATGTCGTCAAGCCATGCCTTTAGGGCGTTCAGGATGGGCAGGCTGTGCTGCTGCCGGAAGCGGCGAATGCAGTCGGTCTGCATTTCACCGACGTCGGGCTTTATCTCTCGCGCCTGCCTTTCGATCCGGTAGAGCTGCTCGGCCGCTCGCTGGAAAATCTATCAACCGACGTACGGCAGCAACGATCCGTTCGTCGACCAGAATGGCCGCTGACGGATTCTCCGCTTCTATGTATGTGAAGATGGCGTCGCGATCCGATAACGCGAACGCAGACCAGGTAAGCTTCACGATTTGCGCGCGCCCGCGTTAAGGCGGGCGGCCGCTCTAGGTTCAGCAAAATGTGCCTCGACTTCATCGTCCGAAACGTCCGGTCGCGTATCGTTCAGCGCTTCAAGTACCTTGGCGCGAAACCAATCGTCATGGGCCTCGCTGCCTGAAAGAAGCTCCAGCGGCAGCGCACCCTCGTTGGCTGTCCGGGTGAGCAAGATACGAACGGCGTCCGATACCGTGAGCCCCATATTTCCCAGCACTGCGGAGGCACGATCCCGAATTTCGGCGTCAATACGCGTTTGTACGAGTGCATTTGCAGCCATAGCGATCTCCGACTTTCAGATGAGATTTTAATGCAAATGAATGACAAATGCCATAGCGCTGTTGAGCCGCCTTTGCCCGTTCTCGTTTCCTGTAGTTCCTCCTAAATGTATCTCAACCGCCTAGCGCCATCTCAATCGTGTGGGATAACGAGTATTTATGGAACTTTTGGCGCGTTGGCGGGCGAAATCTTGATGCGTTTCAATCTAAACAGCAAAAGTGGTGCTAAGACACGACCGGCTTCAGCGTCTTTGATCTCGGAGATTGTGATGCTCGTCAGTATTGATACCTGCATTAAGCTCTAGTCTGGAGCCTCTTCCTTTACGAAATGCTCAACCCGGTGCATGCAAACGCGACGACGCGGTCGCCCGACGCCTGACTTGCGAATGTCGAACCGAGACCCTCATCAACCGCGACCCGCGTGCGAAAGGTCTCGAAGCACCGGTTCAATCGCTGGGAGAATGTTGCTGTATAGCCGCCCTGGCGCGACGTGCCGAGCCAAATGCTCAAGTTGATGCCGGGCCGTCGCGAATAAGATAATCTCGAACGCAGGCCCTTAGGCGTATGACAAACGGCGTCCATACGTATATACGGGTAATTGTCATGACAAAGGTGTCACATGCTCAGTATCCGAGATTCGGAAGTTCGCATCTTGGCTGAAACCGTTATGCGCAAACGTGGTGCCTCCAACCTGACCGCGGCTATCAAGCTTGCGTTGCAGCACGAGATTGAGCGAGCTGACGAAGCTATGCCCTTGAAACAGCACGTCGCAGAGATCCGTGCGCGGGCACTTGCCAAGGCAAAGCTCGCACCTGCCCCACCCTTAACGAAAGAGGAACGTGACGCACTCTGGGGTCAATGATGTTCATCGAGACCTCAGCCTTCGTCGCCATCCTTGCCGGAGAGCCGGAAGCCGATATCTACTTGGACGCGGTCGATGGCGCCCTACGTCGGCAACCGGCGCGCATGTCCGGCTTGAGGCGACCATCAATCTGGCGCGTATTCTTGGGCTAGAAGTCCTTGATGCCCAAGACATGTTCGACGCTTTTCTTCAAGCGGCCAAAATTACCGTGATTCCAATCACCGATGCCATCGCCCGGCGCGCGGTGGAAGCCTTCGCCGTATACGGCAAGGGAAAGGGCCATCCCGCCCAACTCGACTTCGCCGACTGCCTGTCCTATGCTTGCGCCGACACTCTTAAGATGCCGATCCTGTTCAAAGGGCGTGACTTTGTAGAAACGAATCTTAAGAGCGCTCTATCCAGCGAGAGCTGAGCCGCGTCGGTCCATCGATAGATGGACCGAGACCGAGATGTCGAGGAGCCGCAGAGCAACTAATATACGTCGCTACGCTTTCGGTTTGAAATCCTTCACATCGAGGTGCCCCATGGATGTCGAATCAATCGGTTTTACGAAGCGCCAGAATGCATATGCGAACGGATTCGAACCATCTAGGGTGATTGGCCATTTGCCACCACAAAGTGTCCGGTCTTTTTACATCTGTCCGCTATCCAGCGTTGATCCTTTAGCAAGTATCGGCAAATGCCCTCCCCGACGGTTGTTACGTCGAGTTTACGGTAACGTACTCCCCTGCAAAGAGCTTGTATGCTTCAGTTCAATGGCTGGTGGAGGAGCATGCCATGAAGTCCGCATATTTTGCCGCCGTCCCTTCGCTTGCTCCCAGGGTTGAGGCGTCTGCCCAGGAACACGATATCGTCAATGAGACCAACAATTCCCAGACGCCAAAGATCACGAATAGTCTTCGATATGCCGTCTGGCCTGACCGGCCCCGGCGCACAGCGATGATACGTCTTTGCCGGAGTGTTTCCGCTGAAAAATTGATGGCGGCGATGCTGGGAATCGTCACCGCGTTCATTCTGGGCCTGCTTCTCTTTGCGCCCACGGCCCGCGCGCAGCAGCAGACTTCGGATGCTAAAGTCCATGAACTTGTCGGCTTGTTGCAAGATCCAGAGGTCAAGGCTTGGCTTGAAAGCCGCAAGTCAAACAGCACCCCCGCGCCGGCCGCGGAGCCTGATGCTTCACCGCTCGCTGATTGGGACAATCGAGCCCGCTCAAGGCTAAACAGCATTGGCGCCGCTGTACCGGCGATACCAGGTGAAATCGCCGCGGCCATGCGCCGGGCGCGAGCGGATGCCGTGGACCACGGGTATGCTCCGATCGTGGTGCTGCTGGGCGGGTTCGTACTGCTCGGCGCGGCGGCCGAAGCAGTATTCCGGCGAAAATGGTCGCACCGAACCTCGGCATCATCTCCGATTGCCGCGGAATTCCTTCCGGTCGCTGTTTTTGCCGCAGCCATGGCGATCGTCTTTTTCGTGGTCGAGTGGCCGCCTCTAGTACGCATTGTGCTGTTGACATATCTCATCGCTTTCGTGACCTATCGTTGTTTCTCGGTGGCCTTGGCGCTTGCAACCGCGGACATCGGTCTGCGTCGACGAATCAAAGCTTTTGCAGGCCTGCTATTCTTTGCAGTAGCGACCGTTACTCTTGGGACTCCACTCGGCGTCTCGCCACCTGTCACCCAGGCGATTTCCTCCTGCTTCTCGGCCTTGTTGCTGGTATTCGCCCTGGCGGCCGTCTGGACCCGCAATTCATCGTCGCGTTCGCGAAAACTCGCCTTGTCGCTCTGCCTGTTTGCTGTCTGGCTGCTTTGGCTGTTGAACTTCAAAGGTCTTGCCTGGCTGGGTATTTTCGGCATGATCCTGCCGCCTCTACTTCGCCTCGTCGGGCGCACTGTCGAGCGTGAAATGGGAGAGAACCGAAAAGATTTCACGGCCGTAGTCGCTGCAAGGGGTAGCCGGGCTGTCGTCATAGCGATTGCCATCGCATGGCTTGCAATGGTGTGGCACCTCAATCCGGATTCGCTCGCCCGTCAGGATCCTACCGTGAGCGCCATTACCTTCGGCCTGCTGAAGAGCGCCGTCGTTCTTCTCGTTGCCGACATCGTTTGGCACATTGCTAAAGCTTTTATCGACAGCAAGCTGCAGACCTTCTCCGCCGATCCATCCGCGCATGGCGGCGAAGCCGCGAGCGAGCACCGCATCGCCACGCTGCTTCCAATTTTCCGCAATGCGTTGGCCGTCTTCGTGCTCGCTGCAACGGCACTGACCGTGCTCGCCGAACTAGGTGTTCAAATCGGCCCCCTCATTGCCGGCGCCGGCATCTTCGGCGTCGCTCTCGGCTTCGGCTCGCAAACGCTTGTGAAGGACGTCATCAGCGGCATCTTTTACATGCTCGACGACGCGTTCCGCGTCGGCGAATATATTCAGAGCGGGAATTACAAGGGCACCGTCGAATCCTTCAGTCTTCGTTCGGTACGCCTGCGCCACCATCGCGGGCCGATTTTTACCGTACCCTTCGGGGTATTGGGTGCGGTGCAAAACATGAGCCGAGACTGGGTGATCGACAAATTCATGCTGCGCGTTGCGTTCGACACCGACATCGCCCAGGTGAAAAAGCTGGTAAAAACCATTGGCGCTGAGATGAAAGACGATCCTGAGCTTGCGCCATTCATTATAGAGCCGGTGAAGATGAAGGGCGTCGAACAGATCGGCGAATTCGGCATCGAGCTTAGCTTTGCATTCACCACCGCGCCCGGCCATCAGTCTGCCGTGCGCCGCCGGGCCTATACGATGATCCGCGACGCGTTCCGATCGAACGGGATCGAGTTTGCCCAGCCGACCGTGCAGGTCGGCGGTGAAGAAAAAGCCGACGGCAGCGCAGCGGTAGCGGCGCTGCGATCCGTCCAGCTCAAGCAGCAGCAGGCCGCCGCAGAGGTGCCGAAGTGACGGTCACGTCGATTTGCGGCACGTTGCGGAAACCCGCTTACGTTTCGGCTATCCCGGCAAGAGATTGGCGGTTCTTATGGGGGAACAGACGATGGTTAGAGGCCGCATCGATTGCCATGCCGCGCCGGCATCGCCGGGCGAAGACCGACCGCATCGACGGCGAAACGCTGATCCGCGCTTTGATTGCATGGAAACGTGGCGAGCCGCGTGCGTGCTCAATGGTTAGGCTTCTCACACCCGAGGAAGACGACAACCGACGGATCGGGCGGGAGCGGAAAACTCTGATTGCCGAGCGCGTCTTCCACGTCAACCGGATAAAGGGACTACTCTTCGCGCAAGGAATACGGGATTACGAACCTGTCAATCGAGATCGCCGGCAACGACTGGATG
>NZ_JARWGH010000050.1:0-30681 GCF_036528765.1 Rhizobium sp. BR 362
CATCAGGGTCACGTATTGGAGCATGGTTCAAGACCGAAGGACAGAAACAATCTGTCCAGCGGAAGGAAGAGATTTAGCCGATCGGTCAAAACGCCGGTCAGAACATAACCGAACCCAAGGAAAAGCCGCCACTTGAAGGTGTTTTGTCCCTTGTGTTCTTTCATTGGAGAACGCCAATGAAAGCTCAAATCGCTGTGCTTGCTGCGCTTGCGGTCTTCGCAGCCTCTCCGATAGCCGCAATTGAGCGGCTGCAGACGGCCACGAGGTCGTGCGCCGAAATACAATCCTTTGTTCGGGCAAACCGCGCTGTCATCCTGCAATATCCGTCGGCGCGCGGTTCCGGCGGTCTGCTCTATGATCGGGCCGTAGCCGATGCCGATGTTTGCCTGGGTAACGGCTTTGGTGAACGAAGTTCTGTGCCGTCGAAGGACAAGCGCAATTGCGCTATCTGGATCTGCGCCTCCAGCACTGATCTGCGCCCGTGACTGCGTGAAGAGCGGCTCACCGCGCTAAGTTGGTGGATGCTGCGCTGCACCAATCGATAGCGAGATCGTTCATGCCTGTGCAGCCGAACACGAGCGTCTTTGCACGCTCTTCTTCGCGCGCTTATAGCGCAAGAAATGACGAACATCTAATTTAAGGAACAGGCGACAAAGCCAAAGAGATTTGATAAAACTAGACTGCCGGTTGCGGTTTGACGTGTCGGTAAAATTTGCCGGGCGTCTTCTCACCGCCAACCGGACCATGGTGGAGGAGGAGAGCTGCTGTGGCGGCGTTTCATGTCATGGCCGGCCGCGCTTTGGGGATTGATCGTCGCGGCGCCGCTCGTCGTCGGCACGATCCCGATCTTTGCCAGCTTTGTCGTCATGCCCGTTCTCGGGCATCCGACCTAGCATTTATATCGAAAATCGATTGCCTCCGCCTATCCGACCCGCACGCTTTGAATTCACAAGAAAATTTACCGTGGGATCATCCTCCAAGCCGTTGCGGACTGCCTGATGGCAGTCGCCTCGGCTCGGATAGCGATGAAGAGAATGAGGATTGTCATGTCTTACCGTTTTCTTCTGATTTGTCTGCTTTTTGCCATTGCCTTGCCGTTTGAAGCCCTCGCGCAAGAGGGAGATGCCACGGCGGGCGCCACCGTCTTCAAGAAATGCGCCATCTGCCATGTCGCCGAGACCGACCAGAACAAGGTCGGGCCTTCGCTGAATGGCTTGTTCGGCAGGACAGCCGGAACGCATCCGAATTTCGCCTATTCGCCGGCCATGCAAAAGGCGGGCAAGGATGGCCTCGTGTGGGACGAGACGTCGCTGCGCGACTATCTGCATGCCCCCCAGGCAAAGGTGAAGGGCACGAAGATGACTTTCGTCGGGGTGAAGGACGATACCGAGATCACCAATCTCATCGCCTATCTGAAACAATACTCCAAATAGCGAGATGCCTGATGTGGACGAGCTGTTTTCTATGTAGCCGGTCCGATCGGCAGAAGTTCGGCTCAATGTGAAAGACGCCGCCGCTCGGTCCGCGGCGTATCTCATGCGATTTACCGGGATGAACCGCTACTTTTGCCGCAATTGCCCGTGTGATTTGTTCATGAGATAATACTAAAACGTTTCGCGATGGGATTGTGGAAACGTTCGCGGCCGAGTCAGGGAGGAGACGATGGCTGTCGTATTGATTCTCGTTTTACTGGTAGTGGGATCGATCGCGTTCCATCTGCTGAGCCCTTGGTGGTGGACGCCAATCGCTTCCAATTGGAGCTATATCGACAACACGATCGTCATCACCTTCTGGATCACCGGCATCGTCTTCACGATCGTCGTGCTGTTTATCGCCTATTGCGTCTTCCGTTTCAGGCATCGCGCCGGAAACCAGGCGGCATACCAGCCCGAAAACAAGCGACTGGAATGGTGGCTTGCTGGTGGAACCGCAATCGGTGTGGCGGCGATGCTCGCACCGGGCCTCTTCGTGTGGAATCAGTTCGTCACGGTCCCGGCCGGTGCCAGCGAGGTCGAAGTCGTCAGTCAGCAATGGCAATGGAGTTTCCGGCTGCCGGGGGCGGACGGCCGCCTCGGGCGGGCGAACACGCGCGATGTTACTCCGGACAACCCGCTCGGTTTGGACAAGAACGATCATGCGGGCTTGGACGACGTCATTGTCCAAGGCGGCGAGCTCCACATACCCGCCGGCAAGTCGGTGAAGATGCTTCTGCGTTCGATCGACGTCCTGCATGATTTCTACGTGCCGGAATTCCGCGCCAAAATGGACATGATCCCCGGCACGGTCACCTACTATTGGTTCACACCGACGCGGACGGGAACCTTCGACGTTCTCTGCGCGGAACTATGCGGCGTCGGCCACCCGCAGATGCGCGGCACGGTCGTCGTCGATACCGATACCGCCTATCAAGCCTGGCTGGAACAACAGCCGACTTTCTCGAAATCGCTGGCGTCCGTGGAAAAGTCGGCGGCCAAGTAAGTGCGGCCGGCACTTGAGAGGAAGGCCGCATCGAAGGGAATAGGGAGGATGGAATATGGTCGATATTGGATCGGGCACCGAGCAGGTCATCCAGCCCGCTGAAGTCGAGGATGTGGAGCTTTATCATCCGAAAAGCTGGTGGACGCGTTATGTCTTCAGCCAGGATGCGAAGATCATTGCCATTCAATATTCCCTGACTGCCATTTCGATCGGCATGGTGGCGCTGGTGCTGTCATGGCTGATGCGCCTGCAGCTCGGCTTTCCCGGATATTTCTCCTTCATCGACGCGGACCACTATTACCAGTTCATCACCATGCACGGCATGATCATGGTGATCTACCTGCTGACGGCGCTGTTCCTCGGCGGGTTCGGCAACTATCTGATCCCCCTGATGCTCGGCGCTCGGGACATGGTGTTTCCCTATGCGAACATGCTGAGCTACTGGCTCTATCTGCTTGCCGTCATCGTGCTGGTCGTCAGCTTTTTCGCTCCGGGCGGACCGACGGGCGCCGGCTGGACGCTCTATCCGCCGCAAGCTCTTCTGTCGGGCACGCCCGGAGGGCGTGACTGGGGCATCATCTTGATGCTGTCGTCGCTGATCCTCTTCATCATCGGCTTTACCATGGGCGGGCTGAACTACGTCGTGACGGTGCTGCAGGGACGCACCCGCGGCATGACCCTGATGCGAATGCCCTTGACGGTATGGGGCATATTCACCGCGACCGTCATGGCGCTGCTCGCCTTCCCGGCCCTCTTCGTCGCCGCTGTCATGATGCTGTTCGACCGCCTGCTCGGCACGAGCTTCTTCATGCCCGCCATTGTCGAGATGGGCCAGCAGTTGCAGCAAGGCGGCGGCAGCCCGATCCTGTTCCAGCATCTGTTCTGGTTCTTCGGTCACCCCGAAGTCTATATCGTCGCGCTGCCGGCCTTCGGCATCGTCTCGGACCTGATCAGCACGCATGCGCGCAAGAACATCTTCGGTTACCGCATGATGGTCTGGGCGATCGTCATCATCGCAGCGTTGAGCTTCGTCGTATGGGCGCATCATATGTATGTCAGCGGCATGAACCCGAACTTCGGGTTCTTTTTCGCGACCACGACTTTGATCATTGCCATTCCGACGGCGATCAAGGTTTACAACTGGGTGCTGACGCTCTGGCGCGGCGATATCCATCTGACATTGCCGATGCTGTTTGCCCTTGCCTTCATCGTCACGTTCATCAATGGCGGGCTGACAGGCCTCTTTCTCGGCAATGTCGTCGTCGACGTGCCGCTATCGGACACCATGTTCGTCGTTGCCCATTTCCACATGGTGATGGGAGTCGCGCCGATCCTGGTGATCTTCGGTGCAATCCATCATTGGTATCCGAAAATCACCGGGCGCATGCTGAACGTGACGATGGGTCATATCCACTTCTGGATCACCTTTCTCGGCGCCTATGCGATCTTCTTCCCCATGCATTATCTCGGCCTGATGGGTGTGCCGCGCCGCTATTACGAGCTCGGCGAAACGGCTTTCATCCCGCCGTCGGCGCATACGCTGAACATATTCATCACTGTGGCCGCATTGATCGTCGGCGCCGCCCAGCTTCTGTTCCTGTTCAATCTCGCCTGGAGCCTTCGCTGGGGCCGGCAGGCGGGCGGCAATCCATGGCGGGCAACCACTTTGGAATGGCAGACGCCGCAAACGCCGCCTGCACACGGAAATTGGGGCAAGGAATTGCCGATCGTCTACCGCTGGCCGTATGACTACAGTATGCCCGGAGCAGATCAGGACTTCCTGCCGCAGAACCAGCCAGCACCGAGCCGATTGTCCGAAAGGGCTTCGCCATGAGTGCCATTCTCATCTTCATGGCCGGCATTGCCTGCATCGTCGCCTGGTGGATGGCGCGGCAGCGGCTGACCTCGAAGCCGTGGCTGGAAACCGGGCTGGCGGACGATGCGCCGGAGATGCGCGGTTCGTCGGCGACAACCGCGAAGGTCGGTCTCGGCATCTTTCTCGCGGTCGTCGGGGCCTTGTTCGCGCTCCTTATCAGCGCCTATCTCACACGCCTCAGCGGCCCGGATTGGTGGAGCATTCCGATCCCTCGGCTGCTTTGGGTGAATACGGCCGCCCTTGCCGCCAGCAGCGTTGCGCTGCAATGGGCGAAAACCGAAGCTCGTCTTGATCACAGCGAAATGTTGAACACGGCTCTTGCAGTGGCGTTCGTGCTGGCTGTTCTCTTCCTTGCCGGGCAGGTTTTGGCGTGGCGGCAACTGGTCGCGGCGGGCTACTTCCTTGCGGAGAATCCATCGAACAGCTTCTTCTACATGATCACCGGGCTGCACGGTCTGCACATTTTGGGCGGACTTTTCGTGCTCGGACGGACGACGATCCGCGCCCAAACGGCCAGCCGCGCTCCGGCGAAAGTCCGCCTCAGCGTCGATCTCTGTGCCATCTACTGGCATTTCATGCTTGTTGTCTGGCTGGTCCTTTTTGCGCTCTTTGCCGGCTGGGCCAATAGTTTCGCCGATCTATGCCGTCAATTGGTCACCTGAGGAGCTTCGACGATGACCGAATCCATAGAAAGACCGGTACACGATCCACTCCTGCGGCCGGCGGGACTACGCGGCGTCGCGGCCGATCTGTCATCGGACCAGCGGGCGTTCAAGAACGTCTCCTGGGGCAAGGCGATGATGTGGATCTTCCTCTTGAGCGATACCTTCATTTTCGGGTGTTTTCTGCTGGCCTATATGACGGCGCGCATGTCGACCAATGTCCCCTGGCCCAACCCCAGCGAGGTTTTTGCTCTGAGGATCGGCGGCCAGGAAATTCCGCTGATCCTGATCGCCATCATGACCTTCGTCCTCATCAGCAGCAGCGGCACGATGGCCATGGCCGTCAATTTCGGATACCGCCACGATCGCCGCAAGACGGCGGCTCTGATGTTGGCGACGGCAGCTCTTGGCGCGACATTCGTCGGAATGCAAGGGTTCGAATGGACCAAACTGATCATGGAAGGAGTCCGTCCCTGGGGGAACCCCTGGGGTGCGGCGCAGTTCGGCTCGTCCTTTTTCATGATCACGGGCTTTCACGGCACCCACGTCTCGATCGGCGTCATTTTTCTTCTGATCATCGCACGCAAAGTATGGCGGGGCGACTTCGATCACGGAAGGCGGGGKTTTTTCACCAGCCGCAAGGGCCATTATGAAATCGTCGAGATCATGGGGCTTTATTGGCACTTCGTCGATCTCGTTTGGGTATTCATCTTTGCATTCTTCTATCTGTGGTGAGGATGGCATCATGGCACAGACACAGGCACATTCCGGACAGGAGCATCCGATTAGACTGTACATGCTGGTATGGGGGCTGCTTTTCGTCCTCAGCACCTTCTCCTATCTCGTCGACTATCTCGGCATCCAGGGCTATCTCAGATGGTTTCTGATCCTGCTGTTCATGATGCTGAAGGCGGGGCTGATCGTTGCCGTTTTCATGCACATGGCCTGGGAGCGGCTGGCGTTGATTTACGCCATCCTGGTGCCGCCGGTGCTGGTACTTGTCTTCGTCGCCCTTATGGTGTCGGAATCGCACTATACGGCGCTGACGCGCTTGGCGTTTTTCGGCGCCGACTAATAGGGGATGAGGCTGCCGTATTGCCGACGCCATCAGTCGTTCGAAGTTGACTGAGAGCCTCGGTATGAAGATCCGGTGTCAAAAATCTGAGGAACCCAAGCTGTCTGACTCGGTTGTTCAAGTGTACGACTTGAAGAACGGAGACCAAAATGAGCAAAACCGACGTTCATAAGCTCCAGAAGCGAGCCGAGCGACAAGTAAAGAACACCAGCGCCGGGGGCCATCTCGGCGGAACATATTTTGGTCAGCAGCCTGACGGCAAAACGATGTCGTCATCCAGCAATGACAACGCAAAAGCGCGCAAAAATGATGGAAGCAACTAGCTTCGTTTAGGTTTGGCCCGGATGGCCCGATGGGTGGTTCGAGCTCCCTCCCAATCTCTAGCGACAATGGCCCGCCCGAGCGGGCGGGCCACCATCGAAACCCTCAGAAGTCCATTCCGGCGCCCGGAGGTAAGGCCGGCGCGGATTCCTTCTTCGGCTTCTCGGCAATCATCGCTTCCGTCGTCACCAACAGCCCCGCGATCGATGCGGCATCCTGCAATGCCGTGCGCACCACCTTGGCGGGGTCGATAACACCCATGGCGTAGAGATCGCCATATTCGTTGGTCTGGGCGTTCCAGCCGAACGAAAAATCGGCGTTTTCGCGCAGTTTGCCGACGATGATGGAGCCCTCGGCGCCGGAATTCTCGGCAATCTGGCGGACAGGCGCTTCGATCGCTCGGCGGACGATCTCGACACCGACGCGTTGGTCGTCATTTTCGGTCTTGAGCCCGTCGAGCGTTTTGACGGCGCGCAGCAGCGCCACCCCGCCGCCCGGCAGGATACCTTCCTCGACGGCCGCACGCGTCGCATGCAGCGCATCGTCGACGCGATCCTTCTTTTCCTTCACTTCGATTTCGGTCGAGCCGCCGACACGGATGACAGCAACGCCGCCAGCGAGCTTGGCAAGACGTTCCTGCAACTTCTCGCGGTCGTAGTCCGAGGTGGTTTCCTCGATCTGAGCACGGATCTGCGTCACACGCCCCTCGATTTCGCCCTTCGACCCGGCACCATCGATGATGGTGGTGTTCTCCTTCTCGATCATCACCTTCTTGGAACGGCCAAGCATGTTGAGCGTGACGTTCTCGAGCTTGATGCCGAGATCTTCGGAGATGACAGTGCCGCCCGTCAGGATGGCGATGTCTTCCAGCATGGCCTTGCGGCGATCGCCGAAGCCCGGAGCCTTGACGGCCGCGATCTTCAGGCCACCGCGCAGCTTGTTGACGACGAGTGTCGCGAGCGCTTCGCCTTCGACATCTTCGGCGATGATCAGAAGCGGCTTGCTCGATTGCACCACAGCTTCCAGGATCGGCAGCATGGCTTGAAGGTTCGAAAGCTTCTTCTCGTGGATCAGAATATAGGGCTCTTCCAGTTCCGCCCGCATCTTGTCCTGATTGGTGACGAAATAAGGGCTGAGATAGCCACGGTCGAACTGCATGCCTTCGACGACTTCGAGTTCGGTTTCGGCGGTCTTGGCTTCTTCAACGGTGATGACGCCTTCATTACCGACCTTTTCCATCGCTTCGGCGAGGAAGTGTCCGATTTCCGGATCGCCATTGGCGGAGATGGTGCCGACCTGAACGATTTCGGAATTGTTGGATATCTTGCGGGCGTTGGTCTTCAGTTCCTTGACGACGGCATCGACGGCAAGGTCGATGCCGCGCTTCAGGTCCATCGGGTTCATGCCTGAGGCGACCGCCTTGGCGCCTTCGCGAACGATGGCCTGGGCGAGAACGGTGGCGGTCGTCGTGCCATCGCCAGCGATATCGCTGGTTCTGGAGGCGACTTCACGCAGCATCTGTGCGCCCATGTTTTCGAACTTGTCTTCCAGCTCGACTTCCTTGGCGACGGTGACGCCATCCTTGGTGATGCGCGGAGCGCCGAAGGACTTGTCGATGACGACATTGCGGCCCTTCGGACCGAGTGTCACCTTGACCGCATTGGCGAGAATATCCACCCCCTTCAGCATGCGTTCACGAGCATCGGTGTGAAATTTGACTTCTTTGGCAGCCATTTTTTACTCCTCCATAGGCAGCACAGTTTTGACTTGATGCTTGAAAGAAGGGACGCCTCAGGCAGCCTTCTCGTCTGCCGCCTGGACATCGATTATGCCCAGCACATCGCTTTCCTTCATGATCAGCAGATCTTCATTGTCGATCTTGATCTCGGTGCCGGACCATTTCCCGAAAAGGATGCGGTCGCCCGCCTTGACATCGAGCGGCTGGATTTGTCCGGCCTCATTGCGTGCGCCAGCACCGACGGCAATGACTTCGCCCTCCTGCGGCTTCTCCTTGGCGGTGTCCGGAATGATGATGCCGCCCTTGGTCTTTTCTTCGGACTCGACGCGGCGAACGAGAATGCGATCGTGAAGCGGTCGGAACGTCATGTTCTCCTCCATAGCAAACGATGATGATCAATGCCCCCTGACCGGACCGGACGAATGCCCGGATAGGTGCCGAAGCCCTCCGGCCTCCGGCGAAACTTGATCTGGTTCCGGAAACCACGTTTTCAAGGACATGAGCGAATTTTAGCACTCTGCACCTCCGACTGCCAATACGATCGAAAGAACCATGGATACGATTCAATGGCCCGATGCTTGGCAGCCCCAAGGCCGCCGCAGATGACGCAGTTTTGTCGGCACGACGGACGTTCCGGTCTTGCGTCGCCGATCCTTTCACGGGACAAGCATCACATGAGCGTTCCAAAGACACATCCCTTCGCCTTCGATCCAACCTATGGCATGCAGCTTGAGCAGCTTCTGGCAATCGAGCCCCCCGAGGAGGTCTCTGGTTTCGATGATTTTTGGACCGAGCGGTACCGGCGCGCGATCGCGGTCGATCCCCAGCCGAAACTCCGCCGCAGCCAAATCCGGCATCGCGACTGGCATGTTCTCGACATCACCTACACATCGACCGGCGCGTTTAATATCCGCGGCTGGCTGCTTCTTCCCCGCACTGGGGCTGTGCGGCGCGGTCTGGTCGTAGGCCACGGCTATGGCGGCCGGGATCAGCCCGACTTCGATTTGCCGGTGAAAGACACGGCCATACTGTTTCCCTGCTCTCGCGGCCTGTCCCTCAGCGCTCATCCGCCTATTCCGGCCGATCCCGGCGGGCATGTGCTTTACGGTATCGAAAAACCCGCTTCCTATATTATCGGCGGCTGCGTGGACGATCTCTGGCTCGCCGTCTCGACGCTTGTTTCCCTCTATCCCTGGCTTACGGGACATATCGGCTATAGCGGCATCAGCTTCGGCGGCGGCATCGGGGCGCTGGCGATCCCCTTCGATAGCCGGATCGATCGCGGGCATCTCGTGGTGCCGACCTTTGGGCACCGATCGCTATGGCTGAGCTTGCCGACGATCGGCAGCGCGCAATCCGTCCAGGAATACCAGAAGACGCATGCAAGCGTGCTTGAAACCTTGCGCCTGTTCGATGCCGCGAACGCGGCGGCCCGCATCAAGGTACCGATGCTCGTGGCTCCGGCCCTCTTTGATCCCGCCGTAGCGCCGCCCTGCCAGTTCGCTGTCGCGAACGCGCTGCCAAAATTTAACGAAATCTTCATCCTGGACGCCGGTCATTTCGACTATGTTGGCAGCATCGAGCAACATGCGGTGCTTCGCGAAAAAGTCGAACGATTTTTTAGGTGCCATGAATCGGGAATACCTGCGCTGGTATAGCGAGCGCCTGCATCGAGACATGGAGCTATTGGTGTTCGGCCATGCCGGCGCCAAGGTGTTGGTGTTTCCGACCAGGGAAGGGCGCTTCTGGGAATATGAGCAGCTCGGCATCGTCGCCAGCCTTGCCGACAAATTGCTGGCCGGTCATCTCCAGCTCTATTGCATCGAGGGTCTCGCCACCGAAACCTTCTATGGATCCCGGCACCATCCGGCCGAACGCATTCGCCGGCATGCCGCCTTCGAGGAATATATTCTAAATGAAGTTCTGCCGCTGATGGCGCAGAAGAACCCCCATGACTGTACCATCGTGCACGGCTGCAGCCTTGGGGCTTTCCAGGCCGCCAGCCTCGTCTTTCGCCACCCTCACCTCTTTCGCAAGCTCGTCGCCTTTTCAGGCCGCTATGATCTGACGATGAAGGTCGAATCCTTCGGCGACCTGTTCGAGGGCTACTATGACGACAATGTCTATTTCCACACGCCGACGCACTTCCTTCCAGGGCTTGCCTGCGAATGGCAGCTCGATAGGCTGCGGCAGATCGACATCGTTCTCACCATCGGTGACGCCGATCCCTTCCTCGACAACAACCGCCACCTGAGCCAGCTACTCGTCGACAAACAGGTCGACCATCAATTGCATGTCTGGGGTGGGCGTGCCCATCGGGCCGGTGCCTGGCGTAAAATGGCGGCGCTGTACATCTGACGGCGGGCTATAGCAAACGCCGTCACGACCACCGTTGCGGCGGCCTATCCTCAATCGATCGAGGCATCAAGGAACGGTCGGCTTACACCAAGCCGACCGGAATGGGCGCAAGTTCTTTGGCGGCACCATAATCGCGCTCGTGAGATCTGCGGTGACGCTTCTCGCGGTTCGAGGAAAAGTCGATGCGATTGTGCTCCATCATGCCATCCGGATAGGTTCCGGTGTCCTCGGTTTCCACTTCGGACTGAGCGGTGACGATTTTGAAATTCATCATGTTTCCTCCGGTGCGGCGCGGAAACGATTAGTCCCGCGCTTAGTTCCATGAGTAAACACAAAATTATTAAAAAATTAACTACGTTCGTTAATCAATTCGGGTGATCTCGCCATTCTCAGCCTGCGACGCCAAGCCTCACCGCGGCTGCTTGTTTGCCGGGAACATTTCCTCCAGCCCCACGTTCAACTCACGATTTTGTTTTGGAGGTCTCCATGGATCGATCCAAAATCGGCAACTCCAATCGATTTCGTTCCAATCCTTACTCTGACGAGTTTCAGCTTCGCCGGCCGTAATCCCAAGGGGATTGTGGCCGACATCGTCGCATGTGCTCGATCAACCGCCGACAGGCGGATAGATACTGGAGTAAATCATGGCCATTCTGATAACATCCGTACTTCTGGCGATTATTGGCTTATTCCTTGGCGGTGGCGGACTTTGGCTCGTCATGCTCGGCGGCAGTTTCTTCTATCTCGTCGCCGGCCTCATGTTCATCGTCACCGCGATATTGGTATTCATGCGCAAAGTGGCTGCCCTTTGGCTCTACGCGATCCTCGTGCTCGTCGCGCTTGTCTGGGCGATATGGGAAGTGGGCTTCGATTGGTGGCAGCTTGGTCCGCGCGGCGGCCTCATCATTCTGATCGGCCTTTGGCTGCTCACTCCCTGGATCAGACGTCCGCTGGGTTTCCGCAGCCCGGCCGGTGTCGACTACGCCGCAAATCCCTGGCCGCTTGCCATACCATTGATCGTTTCCATCCTGGTGGCCATCTATTCGATGACCACCGATCCGCACGATCGTTCCGGCGATCTGCCGACCACCGTTGCCGCCAATGCGCCGATGGGTGGCGACGTACCGAATGGCGAATGGCATCAATACGGCCGGACACCCTTCGGCCAGCGCTATTCGCCGCTCGATCAGATCAATGTGCAGAACGTCGCCAATCTGAAGGAAGTCTGGCGATACGAGACCGGCGACGTAAAGCGCCCTGACGATGTCGGGGAGACGACCTATCAGGTAACGCCGCTTAAAGTCGGCAACACCCTTTACCTGTGCACGCCGCACAATCTGGCGATCGCACTCGATGCGCAGACCGGCAAAGAGAAATGGAAATTCGACCCGCGTTCGGGAATGAACCCCGATCGGCAGCATCAGACATGCCGCGGCGTCACCTACTATCGCGATCAGACGGCAACCGCGGGAGCCCCATGCGCCGAGCGCGTCTATCTGCCGACGTCAGACGCGCGTCTGATCGCGCTCGATGCCGCCAATGGCAATATCTGCACGAGCTTCGCCGACAAGGGTGTGCTCCATCTCGAGGCCGGAATGAAGTATAACCCGGCTGGATACTACTACTCGACCTCGCCTCCCGTTGCGGTGGCGGGTAAATTGATCATCGGCGGGGCTGTCAACGACAACTATTCCACTCAAGAGCAATCCGGCGTCATCCGCGCCTTCGATATCAACACCGGCGCGCTGATCTGGAATTGGGATTCCGGCAATCCGGATCAAACCACACCCTTGCCGGCCGGGCAGACCTACACCACCAACTCTCCCAATAGCTGGTCGGTGTTCAGCGCCGATCAGGCCCTCGGCTTGGTCTATGTTCCGCTCGGCAATCAGGTTCCCGATCAGCTCGGCATGGGCCGGAGTGCTAATGTCGAGCGCTTCTCCTCCTCTGTCGTCGCGCTGGACATCAATACCGGCCAGCTCAAATGGGTGCAGCAATTCGTCCACCACGACCTCTGGGACATGGACGTTCCGGCCCAGCCCGTGCTTTTCGATATGACGAAAACCGATGGCACCGTGGTGCCCGCGCTTGTCGCTTCCACCAAGCAGGGTGACATTTATGTGCTCGACCGGCGCACCGGCGCGCCGCTCATTCCGTTTAAAGAGATACCGGCACCCGGCGGCGCCATTCCCGAGGATCATACCGCTCCGACGCAGCCCATTTCGGATCTGACCTTCTCACCCTCGCCGCTGCAGGAAAAGGACATGTGGGGGGTTACGCTGTTCGATCAGCTCGCCTGCCGCATCGCGTTCCACCGATACAAATATGAGGGCCGTTACACGCCGCCCTCGCTGCAGGGATCGATCATCTACCCCGGCAATTTCGGGACCTTCAACTGGGGCAGCGTCGCCGTCGATCCGGAGCGCCAAATCATGTTCGGCATGCCGACCTATCTCGCCTTTACGTCCAGGCTCGTCCCCCGCGCGAATGTCCCACCAAGAGGCCAGGACGAGAAAGGCAGCGAGCAGGGATTGAACCGAAACGATGGTGCGCCGTACGGCGTCTATATGGGGCCGTTTCTCGGTCCGCTCGGCATTCCCTGCCAGGCGCCACCATGGGGTTATGTCGCTGGTGTCGATCTTAGGAGCGGCAAGATCGCCTATAAGCATAAGAACGGCACGGTACACGACATGACGCCGCTGCCGCTGCCCTTCAAGGTCGGCGTGCCCGGCATCGGCGGACCGATCATCACCAAGGGCGGCGTCGCCTTCCTCGGAGCGGCTGTCGATAACTACCTGCGCGCCTATGACGTCACGAGCGGACGGCAGCTTTGGCAAGCGCGTCTGCCGGCGGGTGGCCAAGCGACGCCGATGACCTATACGGCGGGCGACAACAAGCAGTATGTCGTCATGGTTGCAGGCGGCCACGGTTCGATCGGCACCAAGCCCGGCGACTTCGTCATCGCCTACCGGCTGCCTTAAGCGAGACCCAGGCGCCAAGGCGAGCCGCTTCCGCTATTCCGAGAGCCGGTTTAGGCGCCTGTGGCCATGCTTAGGAACTCTTCGGTGGTGCTAAGGTCGAGCTGGACCGAGAAACGGTCGTTGAGAAGCTCGAGCGAGGCATCGTGGGTTTCGTCGGTGCCGCTGCAAACCGCATCTTTCAACAGCACCACCCGATAGCCGAGATCGATGGCGCCGAGCGTCGTCGCGAGCACGCAGACATCGGTCTCACCGCCACTGAGAACAAGGGTGGTGACCTTCTCGTCCACAAGTGCTGCGTGAAACCTGCCGCCGATCCAGGGCGAATAAACCCGCTTGTCGAACACGCGCGCCGGCGGGACAAGATTGGCTAGCGGTTGAACGAGTTCCACCATCTCCGAAGGCAGGTGCTCGCCGGTCATCATCCACCATTTTTTGTAATAGTCCCGCCATTCACCCCACAGGTCATCGGCCGTCCGAGGCGGTACGAATCGTGTAAAGATCGTGCGCTGGGGATAGGTCCCGCTCACTTCCCTGACCTGCGGGAGAATGCGATCCATCCAGGGAACAAACCACGGCGTTTCCTCTGCAAACATGCGTTGCATGTCCACGCATATGTGCCGCCAACTGCCAAGCGCCTTCATCTGCTCCTCCAGTTTTCTGCCATAACAATCGCGGCAGCGGCAAGTTCCTGAGTGGCCAGGCCGAACCTCGGAGAATACCGATCTTAGAAGATTTCCTTACCGAAGAGGTTGTCGATATCCGGAACATTTCTCCCATGTCGCGTGTTTCCGGTTCGCATGGGATATCAGGTTGCGTTTCTGGTGCCCCTGGCAAATTCAAGGGAATGGAGGCTTTAGAAATGACATTGCGACATGGATCATGCCGCTGCGGAAGAGTTCGTTATTCCGTCAGCGGTGAGCCGAAACGCGTCGGTATCTGCCATTGCACCGACTGCCGTCAGGAAAGTGGTTCGGCTTTTACTTTTTTCGGCGTCTGGCAGGCCGAGGCGTTCTCGACGACGGGCGAAACAACCGTCTACGAAGGCCGAAGGTTCTGCCCTCATTGTGGATCGCACGTTTTTGCGAATAACGACGTCGAGGCCGAGATCAAGCTCGGATGTCTCGATGCCGCACCGACCGATATGGTTCCGACCTACGAACTTTGGGTAAAGCGGCGCGAATCCTGGCTGAAGCCTTTACCGGGAGCGGAGCAATATGATCAGGACCGACTATCCGATCTGTCCGGTCCTTGAGGAGCAAGATCATGCAAACCGTCGCGCATAAAAAATGCGCGGACCCTCTTGAGATCGACGCGCCGCATAGACACGCATGTGAGGCGCGCCGCCTCCTGCCAAATGGAGCGAGGCGTTCCCGGGAAGCCGGGTGATGCCTGATGATCCGGTTTCAATGGCCGCCGATGCGCCTGTGCCTCAATGCTCGACCCGCAAGACGATTTTGCCGCGATTATGTTCGTTGCGGATTGCCTCTTGTGCCGCGCTTGCCTGTTCGAGCGAATAGACGCGTCGAATCTCCACGCGCACTTTTCCATGTTCGATGAGGCGGCCAAATTCAGCAAGCTGCTGCCCGTTCGGCTGTGCCGTATAGCGAGTAGCGCGTATGCCGAACTCGGTCGCACGGTTCTTGTCCGGTTCGGTCAACGTCGAAACAAGAATACCGCCCGTCTTCACCACGCCGAATGATCGGTCCTGGGTTTCGCCGGCGATTAGATCGAACACCATGTCCACCGGCTGTATCGCATCCTCGAACCGCTCGCTCTTATAGTCGATGACCTTATCGGCCCCGAGGGAGCGGGCGAAATCCAGGTCGGTGTTGGAAACGGTCGTCGCCACCCAGCAACCTTTCGCCTTTGCAAACTGAATGGCCAAATGGCCGACACCGCCCGCACCGCCATGAATGAGGACGCGCTGGCCAGCCTGAAGCCCGCCATGATCGAAAAGGCCTTGCCATGCGGTGATGCCCGCCAGCGGTATTGCGGCGGCCTGCACCGCGTCCATCAACCGCGGCTTCGGTGCTATTTCTTCCGGCCTGGCGATGACGAATTGCTCATAACCGCCATGCATCGGATTGAGAAAGGCATAGACCCCATCGCCAGCCCGAAACGCCGCGACCCCGTCCCCGACTTTCTCGACCGTTCCGCAGACGTCTCGGCCGAGCACGTAGGGCAAGTCCTTTTCCTGGACAGCCGGATAATTTCCTTCGCGCATCTTCCAGTCGACCGGATTGACACTGGCAGCTTCGACCCGGATCAGGATTTCGTCGATCTTGGGCTCGGGGCGTTCGATCTCTTCGAGGCGAAGCACTTCCGGACCGCCAAACGAGTGGATGCGCACAGCTTTCATGACGCTCATCGCTTTCTCTCCTCACGGTTTGAGAATGTAACCCGCCGGCGGATCGCAATCGCCTCTCGCCGGCCTTGGGCGGACACTGCGCGTTTTTCACGAATTGACGGCGGCCGGCCCGGGTCAGCGAGCGTTGATTGACGGCAGGAAGGACATTACCTCGTCGCGGCGCTCGGGGCTCAGCGTCTCGACCCACTCGTTCCAGAGGCTCTTCGCATCCGGTGGGTCCTACTTTCAGCAATTCGTAGACACGATGTTGTCGTCCATCACCAGCAGATATTTATCGCGAGGTACTTTGCAGCATTCATCATCCTGCTCCTTGCGCCGGTCATCTGGACGTCAACAATCGAAGGAGGATTATGTTCCCAATGGCGCGGGAGCCCGGCGTCAGCCTTTTGACCGCTGGTGACGCCCTTCGCTCTCGTCGTCAGGCTTGAGGGGAGGCTCCCAGCCGAACACGCTGCGTCCGCCGTAAAAAGCGGACCTGTCGAATTCGCCGGCAATGATTTCCTTGAGATCGGGACCGGTGACATATCGTTCGAGCATGCGGGACTGATCGTCCAGGCGCTTCAGCGCCTGCAACTCCTCGTCTCTTCCGAGCCGCCCTTTCCGCACGGCCGATTTCATCACGTTGATGGTCTCGTCGTAGACTTTCAAAGGCACTGGGAAAGGGTGGCGATCCTTACCGCCATGCGCCAGGGAAAACCGAGCGGGATCTGAGAAGCGGTAGGGGGCACCATGCACGACCTCGGCAACCATTGCCAGCGCCTTGACCGTTCTTGCGCCAACGCCGGGCGTCAGCAGCAGATCCTCAAAATCCACCGGCCCGCGATCGGCGGCGGCCGCCAGGTTGCCGTGCAGGCGCCGCATGTTCACATCGGTTTCGCGGACATCGTGATGGGCCGGCATGATCAGATGCGGCAGCATGGGTTGCGCATTGTTTTCGGCAATCGCTCTCGGCTCTGCTTCGAGGGCGGCGACTTCGCGCACGATCCTGTCCGGCCCCAACGACGACAGCAGATCGAGCTGACCCGCGCGCGACCGGTCGGCGCGCCGATCGGCGAGATTGACGATGCGCCCCTGGTCTCTTCCCTCGATGGCCGCATGCGGAGAATCGAGAAAGCTTGTCAGCCCTTCGGAAAGCCAATGATACCGCCGCGCCTGTCGCCGATCGCCGTTCATTCCCTGCTGGACGACCACCCATTTGCCATCGTCCGTCACAATGAAACCGTGCAGATAGAGATCGAATCCGTCCTGCAAGGCAGCGCTGTCCACTTTAGCTATGAGCCGGCTTTTTGCCGCAAGCGCCAGACCGTCAATGCCGACGCGATTGCCGATGGCCGTAAGTTCATCCGGCGTCTTGCGCGACTGGGCGCCGCGGCCGCCGCAGACATGAATGCCGAGTTCGCCGGAGAGCGGCGTCAGACCTCGTTTCAGCGCGCCGAGGACGCTGGTGGTAATGCCCGAGGAATGCCAATCCATGCCCATGACGGCACCGAAGGACTGGAACCAGAATGGGCTGGCCAGCCGCCGCAACAGTTCGTCGCGCCCATAATGTTGAACCACCGCCTCGGCAATCACGGCGCCCAAACGCGTCATTCGGTCGCCGAGCCATTTCGGCACCCTTCCGCCATGCAGGGGAAGATCAGCGTTGCCAGCTCTTTGCGCCAAGTTCATCGTCTCCGTCTCGTATCCGACGCAATGTAATACCGACCGACTGATTGCGCCACGTGCGGATTTGATCCCAGGCAGTCCAGAACCTATCCGATGGCGTTGCGAATGGTCTTGGAAAGGCGCGACAGGAAGGCAGGCCGGGACGACGCGACGAGTTTCCACGACAAGATAGCCTTTGCCATGCGGCCGGGAAGGACGCCGACGGAAAGAAACCATGCCGCCAGCACCGCACGCCGTCGCAAGGATGCATTCATTTCCAGGCTAGCGACGGCACCGGCCGTACCGAGTGCAAATCTGGAATCGCTGACCATGGGATGCCGGGCTTTGTCCATGGTCAGCGATGCCAGACGCTCTTCCAAATGAACGGGATCGTGGAGATTGACATCCTCCGGCACCTTCAGGCCGATCTCGGCCGCCTGATCGGACAAGGCGTCGATCCGATGGAAGTCATGCTGCATTCGCCAGCGTGCACGCTGGCCAAGCTTCTCCGCAAAGACGGAGTGATTGGAACCATGGATGCGGTAGGCTCCGAGGCAGGACTCTATCGACGTAACCTTGCCATGGAGGGGCGCTACGGTGACGAGATAGCCATCGGCGCCTTGGCGGAAATCCGTCTCAGGAACCGGCATGACCACCTCCAAAGCCGAGCGTTTGAAAGCCAAGCCGCTGGTGACGGTGGTCTGATAGCGTCCCCTCTGCAGCAGTTGTGGGGTAACGTCGCCGGAGTCGAACGGGAGCTCCGGAGGCGGAAATACGTCCTTGACCTGCATGTCTTCGTCGACCATGTGCAGTCTGAACTGCATCTGGACGGCATCATCTTCCCAGGCGTCGACGATCTCGGATATGGCGTTCGGGTAAAGATAGTCATCGGCGTCCAGAAAAAGGACGATCTCTCCGCGGCTTGCCGCAAAACCGGTATTGAACGCCGCCGCGTGCCCGCCGTTCTTCTCTCTCAGGCAGGTCTTAATTCGGGATCCATAGGAAGCAACGACATCGGCCGTGTCATCGGTCGACGCATCGTCGACGACGATGACTTCCGTATTGTCGTAACTTTGCTCCAGCGCACTGTCGATGCAGCGCGGCAGAAAGCGTGCGTAATTGTAGTTCGAGATGATAATGGAAACTGGAGCACGGTCTGTGATGGGGTGCATCGCATTGAACCTCGCAGATTTGCTTTGGTCGCGGCGAACCTACTCATTCAGGTCCGGTGGATTAAAACCCATTCCGGCGCGCACAACTCATCGAAGCTGAAAAGCTGCTGTCACAGACATGCTGGCCGATGGGTGGCAAAGATAGACTTGATCTGTCTGTACCCTCGCAACCCTCCTCATCTTTATGGCTTTTGAATGACCCTGACCTGCGAATACTCGGGCTGAATGCGGTCGGCTGCTCGACGCAACTTCAGTCCTGGCGCTTCAGCAAAGACTTAAAAACAGTCTTCAGGTGGCTGTCAGCGTCATTGCCGATAGTCGCGCCCCATTGAAACAGGAAGCGACCTCTCATGAAGCAAGTGCAGACGCAAAGTTACTATTCGGGCGCGCAGGCCCCATTGAACCCATTGACGGCTGTTCTGGCGCGTCCACGCTCCGGCGCTTTGTCACCGTTTGTAAGCCTGTGAACTATTCGCGCAGTATTTCGGATTGGTCACAAAAGTCGGCCGGCAAAGCTCTCGTCTCCGAGCTCGATGCTGACGACAAAACAAGACATCAGCAATCCATTTCCGTTGTCATTCCGACCCTCAACGAGACCGACAACGTCGACATTCTCCTGTCCTCGCTATTTTCGCAATCCGGTGGCGACCTCGCGCTAGAGGTCTTGATCGCCGACGGCGGATCGACCGACGGCACGGTCGAGCGGGTCCGGGCATGGGATGGCAAGGCGCCCGTCAGGCTCATTTCCGCAGGCGGCAAAGGAGGTCTGGCGGGAGATGTGCTTTGGGCTGCGAGATACGCCAGCAGCGACATCGTGGTGGTCATGGATGCCGATCTCAGCCATCCGCCGGACCAGATCCGCAACCTTGTTCGGCCGATCCTCGATGGGACCAGCGACATGGTGGTCGGAAGCCGATACGTGCCGGGCGGCGCCACCCCCGATTGGCCGCGCTCCCGCCGGCTGCTCTCCCGCCTCGGCGGCGCCCTGGCTTGGCCCTTGACCGATATGCGGGATCCGATGTCTGGGTTCTTTGCCGTGCGCAAGGAGCGGCTTTTGGCGATCGATCCGACGGCAATCGGCTTCAAGATCGGCCTTGAAATCATCGCCGAAGGCGGCGATGCGCTTCGGCTGATCGAGGTCCCAATCATCTTTCGCGATCGAGTGCATGGCCAAACGAAGATCGGATGGGGGCATATGATAGACTATGCCCGCCGTCTGATGGTCCTTGCCGGAGGCGCGGTTTCCTTTGGCAACGCAACGCGTTTTGCCGGCGTCGGCCTCATCGGCCTCGCCCTCGACCTGCTGATCTTTCAGATTCTCTTCGGGACCGGGTTCAGTTTGGTGACTGCCCATCTCGTCAGCTTCGCCGTCGCGACGATCTCCAATTACATCCTGAATTCCAGATGGGCCTTTGCAAGTGACGGGCCGCGGCCTCATGAACGGGATTGGCGACGTTACATCCGCTTCATGACTATCTGCCTGCTTGCTTTCGCCTTGCGGGGCGGCGCGCTCGCCGGCGCCGTCGAGCTTCTCGGATGGCCGCCTCAGGCCGCCATCATTCTCGGGGTCGGGGCTGCTGCCATCGTCAATTATCTCGGTAACGCATTCTTCGTCTTCCCATATGCGCGCCCGCGCATGCCATCCGATGTCCGATGGCGCGTGGCGGCAATCGGCGTGTTGGGCTATATTCTCGCATTGCGGCTGGTGTTCCTCGGGCTTGTCGATCTCGTGCCGGAGGAAACCTATTACTGGAACTACGCCCAGCATCTCGACATCGGATATCTCGACCATCCGCCAATGGTTGCCTGGCTAATATCGGCCGGAACGAGCCTGTTTGGGGACACGGGATTTGGCGTCCGTATCGGCGCCTATCTCGCCTGGATCGTGACCGGCTTCTTTGTTTTCCGCTTCTCGCGCCATCTGTTCGGCAAGTCGGCAGCATTCGTCAGCGTACTGCTTATCGCCATCCTGCCGTATTTCTTTTCTACCGGTTTCATGATGATGCCGGATGTGCCCCTGACGGCAGCATGGGCCGGAACGCTCCATTTTCTGGAACGCACGCTGATAGCGGGAAAGCGCCGGGCCTGGTGGGGCGTCGGCCTCTGTGTCGGCTTCGGAATGCTCTCCAAATATACGATCGCACTCCTCGGCCCCGCCACGCTGATCTTCCTGCTTCTCGACACCAGAGCGCGCCTTTGGCTGCGGCGGCCGCAACCTTATCTCGCCGCCGCGCTCGCTGTCGTGCTCTTCTCACCAGTGATCTACTGGAACGCGACGCATGGTTGGGCGTCGTTCGCATTCCAGAGCGCGGACCGGCTGCAGAGCACGACGACCTTCTCCCTTCCGTCCCTCGTCACCAGCATCGCGATCCTGCTGACGCCATTGGGATTGGTGGCCGCGGTAGCCGCCCTGGTGTCTGGAAACAGCGTGACGTTCGCGACGAATGCGGACGCCGAGGCGGCCCGTCGATCGCTCTTCATCAAGGTCTATACGATCGTTCCTCTGCTGGTCTTCGTCGCATTCAGCCTGTTTCACGAGGTCAAGCTGAATTGGACGGGGCCGCTCTGGCTGGCCCTTCTGCCCTCGATCTCTGCAACCATCGTCGCAGCCGGCAGCAGCATCTCGAAATTCGATGGCCTATTGCGGCGGCTATGGGTTCCGACCGTGATGACCATGCTCGTCAGCTACGGGCTTGGCCTGCATTATCTCGTCCTCGGATTTCCGATGGTCGGTCACTTCGGCAACATCCGCACACTGCCGGTTGCATGGCAGGAATTCGGTCACGAAACAGGATTGATCGAACAAAGCGTGGAGCGGGAAACAGGTAAGCAGGTGCTGCTGGCCGGCATGGACAAGTATTTCGTCGCCAGCGAGATCGCTTTCTACAATCGCGCCGATGATGATGCCGTTCAGACCTCCGTGGGACGGGGCGCGCTCGGTCAGGATAGCTTAATGTACGGCTACTGGTTTAACCCAGCCGACCTGCAAGGGCGCAACGTCATCCTCTTTGGACTGAAACGAGGCGATCTGGAACGGGCGTCTCTTGATCCGCTGTTTTCCCGGCTAACCGAAATCAAGGAGCAACAGGTGAAGAAGCATGGCGAACCCGTGGGCAGCTTTTTCTACAGGATCGGATACGATCTTCGCAGTTGTCTTCCGCCCGCCGCCCAAACGTCGGGAATATCATGCCATGGGCAGTGAACCGGCGAGAGGCAGCAAAAGAAAGCGCAGGCCAGGGCGGCTTGACCCTGGCCTGATAAGCCTGACAGCTGCCGATCGGCCTACCGGAAGAGATCCTGGATGAACATCGAGGTTTCCGGGATGAGGGTGACGATCATGAGCGTGGTCCAGAGAGCGACCATGAAAGGCCAGATCGAGCGGATCACCTTGCTGACGGGCACCTCGCCGATAGCGCAACCGAGATAGAAGGCGGCACCGACCGGCGGGGTGTTGAGGCCGATGGTCGAATTCAAGAGCACGATGATGCCGAACTGCACCGGATCCATGCCATATTGCGTGACAATCGGCAGGAAGATCGGCGTGCACACCAGAATATGCGCGGCCATGTCGAGGAAAATGCCGAAGATGAACAGCGCAATGTTGACCAGGATGAAAATCACCCATGGCTGCGTGCTGACATGGCTGAGCGCCTCGCCGACCATGTCGGCAACACCGTAAATGCTCATCAGATAACCGAACATGGTCGAGATGCCGATCAGCAGCAGCACGACGCCCGTAGTCTTGGTCGCCTTCGCAACCGCCTTCAGAAAGTTTTCGAAGGACAGGCTGCGATAGACGAAAATCGTCAGCAGCAGCGCGTAGAGGACGGCAACGGCGCCGGCTTCCGCCGCAGTGAAGACGCCGGACAGAATGCCGCCGACAATGATGACGATGATGAAAAGGCCGGGAACCGCGGCCGCGAGACTGCGCCAGACCTCGATCCAACCCGGAAACTCGCCGCGGCTGTAGCCGCGGGTGCGCGCCACGAAATAGGCCGTCAGCACGTTGGCAACGGTCAGGATGAGCGCCGGAATAGCGCCTGCCATGATGAGGGCGTTCATCGACACCAGACCACCGGCGGCAAGCGAATAGATGATCATATTGTGGCTGGTTGGCATCAGCGCGCCGACAAGCGAGGAATAGGTGGTGACGTTAACCGCATAGTCCGCATCGATCCCTTCCTTTTTCATCAGGGGGATCAGGGCCGAGCCCATCGCGGAAACGTCTGCGACAGGCGAGCCGGAAACGCCGCCGAACATGGTGCAGGCAACGACATTGGTCATGCCGAGGCCGCCGCGTACATGGCCGACCATCGCCTTGGAGCTGCGGATGATCCGGTCGGCGATGCCGCCATACATCATCAGCTCGCCGGTGAAGATGAAAAACGGAATGGTGAGGAAGGAAAAGGTGCCCATGCCGGACGCCATGCGCTGGAAGACGACCGCCAGCGGCAGCCCCTCGTAGAGCACGGTGGCAATCGAGGACAGGCCGATGGCGAAGATGACCGGCATGCCGAGCACCAGCCCGCCAACGAAGACTGAGCAGAGAATGATCAATGCCATGAGGGGATAACCTTGATTTTCAGAACGGCGGCGACGATCCGCTCGACGGCGAAGAGGGCAATGAGCACGCCGCCGGCCGCAAGCGGCACATAGCTCCAGGCCTGCGAAATCGGCAGGCCGGGATTGATGTAAGGCGCCATCTCGATGCTGAGTTCGCCGCCGCTCCAGGCCATCGACAGGCCAAAAGCGATCATACCAAGATAGACGATGATCTCGGCCGCCAGACGAACACCCTCGGGCGCAAAATTGAGGAGCGAGTCCATGCCGATATGGCGTCCATCACGGACACCGACCGCTGCCGCCAGGCAGGTGACGTAAAGAATGACCACGAGCGCGAATATCTCGGTCCAGGCCGGAGAGTCGTTGAGCACGTAACGCCCGAAGATCTGATAGAGGACGGCTGCAACGATCAGAATTGTCCCGACGACCGCAATCATGAGGCAGATGCGCGAGAGCCACGCATGAAAGGTGAAATAAGCGCCGAGCATGCCCGTGGTGTTGGTGGTAGTACGGACCGCTTCCGAACGCGCGGCGGGATCTGCCGGCAGTGCATGCATAGGCGCGCCCATGCTTATCTCCTCGGATTGACCATTGAATGCTGATAATCGATTAGCGCTGTTCGGCGTCTTGTGGACGCCGGACGAAGGCGATGCGGGGGCGCGACCGCGCCCCCGGCAACTTCGCTATTTCGTTGCCTTGATACGGGTGATCATGTCCTTGAGGGCCGGATCGGTGACGAACTGGTCATAGATCGGCTGCATGGCGGCTTCGAAGGGCGCCTTGTCCAGCGGGATGACCTCGACGCCGGCCTGCTTCACCTTCTCCTCCGACGTTGTTTCCATCGCATCCCAGAGCTGGCGCATATAGACGACAGACTGCTTGGCGAGTTTGCGTACCAGCGCCTGCTCTTCGGGAGTGAAGCTGTCATAGACGCGCTTCGACATCAGCAGGACATCCGGGGCCATCGAGTGTTCGCTCAGCGAATAATACTTGGCGAGCTCGTAGTGATGGAAATTATAGTAGCTTGGCCAATTGTTCTCCGCGCCGTCAATCAACCCGGTCTTCAACCCGGTAAAGACCTCGCCCGTCGGCATCGGCGTGGCGTTGGCGCCGAGCGCCTTCATCATCGCGACCCAGATATCGGACTGCTGCACGCGGATTTTCAGACCCTTGAGGTCCTCCATCTTGCGCACCGGCTTGGTGGTATAGAAGGAGCGCGAGCCTGAATCGTAGAAGGCGAGGCCAACGAGACCGTGAGCATCGCAATCCGCCAGGATCTGATCGCCGATCGGTCCGTCGAGAACCGTGCGCATCTGGGCCTTGTCGTGGAACAGGAACGGCAGGACCGGCACCATCATCGCCGGGCAGATGGTGTTCAGCGTTCCGGAGTTGACGCGAATGAAGTCGAGCGCCCCGAGCTTGACCTGCTCGATGGTGTCCTTCTCGCTGCCGAGCTGCGAATTCGGGAAGACCTTGATCGTATATTTGCCGCTGGTCGCCTTGCTGAGCTCATCGCTCATGTACTGCACGGCTTTGACGGTCGGGTAATCCGGCGCCTGCACGTCGGCTGAACGGAACTGACGAGCCTGTCCCGTCGTGAACGTGCCGAGCGCGAGAAGGCCGGCAAATGCGGTCGTGATGATTCTGGTGCTGCGCTTCATTGTTTCCCTCTTTCCTAATTACAAAACAAGAACGACTGCCCGCTTGCGTGCCTGGATATCCAAGTCACGGCTGGGCTGAAAACACTGGTTATTTTTGGAATGGCAACGGCGGCCTGACCGGTCCGGTCTGTGCCGAGTTCGGCCCAACAGCGGCGCAGCCGTTTTGGGCTCGCAAGATGCCGGCAATATTCATTGATCTCCCCTCCTCAACGAAGGCCGGAACCTCCTCGTTCCGGCCGAAATCTCACTGCACTGCGCCCCCGAACGGCGCAAAACCAAACAGCGCCTCGGGATTGTCGACGAGGGCAAGCCTCAGGGCGTCCGCACTCGGCAGCCAGCCGAGCACCGTGTCCGTTAGCGTTGCGTCGTCAGGATAGTCGGCGTTTTGCCGCGCCAGATTGTGTGGCCAGTTCGTGCCCCAGACGATACGCTCCGGCGCATGGGCAGCCACGTCGCGCGCCACGGCCGCAATATCCTCGTAAGCGGGACCGCCGCTCTTCGAGGATTCATAGCAGCCGGCGAACTTGAACCAGCAATTGCCCTTGTCGATCAGCCGCTTCACGGCCGCGATCTGCGGGCTCTCCGGCGTCACCCCGGAAAAGAACTTGCCATGATGATCGAACACCCAGCGCGATTTCAGCCGCGCCAGCCGAGACTCGTGCTCGAGAATATGGCTGCCGTCGAATTGCACGGCCAGCATCCAGCCACGCGCGCTTGCCCTGTCATCGACGGCTTCGAGCGCGTCGAGACCGACGGCGCCGCCCGGAAGGTCCATGATGCGCGCGCCAACAACGCGGGCCTCGGCAAGCCGGTCGAGCTCCGCCTCCGGCGTCTCGGCATCAATGACGGCGACGCCGCGGGCGATATCGCCCATTTCAGCGAGACAGGCATAAAGATTGCCATTGTCGCGCTGATGCGCATTGCCCTGCGTGATTACCACGCGGTCAATTCCGAGCCAGTCCATGACCTGGCGATATTGGTCAGGTGTCGGCAGGCTGCCGGCCGGCAGATCGGGGCCTTCGGGCTGCGCTGGAAAACCGGGCAGATACATATGCATCTGCGTGTCTACCGTTCCGTCTGGAAGGACGATGCGAGGCGGAGTGCCTGAGAGCTTGCGCACCAGCATGTCACCTGCCCTCCGTGCGAAATTCGACCGCCATCTCACCGCTTCCAGGGCGAGATGAGCTTGTCGAGCATGGCCTCTTCCTCAACAGTCAAATCATCCAGAGGCGGCCGCACCCTGCCGGCTTCGAAACCCTGAAGCCTGACGCCTGCCTTGATGGCAGAGACCGCATAGCCCTTGCGGCGGTTACGAATGGCCATGAAGGGATAGAAAAAATCCTTCAGGATCGTCTCGCAGCGCACACGTTCACCGGCGCGAAGCGCCCGGTAGAACTCGACCGCAAGTGCCGGCACGAAATTGAAGACGGCGGAGGAATAAGTCGTGAAGCCGGCGCCGAGATAGGCTTCGGCGAAGAGTTCGGCCGTCGGCATGCCGCCAAGATAGGTCAGCCGGTTGCCGAGCGTGGCGGTGATCTGCCGCACCACACCGATCTCGCCGGTGCCGTCCTTGAAACCGACCAGGTTCGGGCATTCGTCGCAGAGGCGCTTCAGCGTATCGACCGAAAGCACCGAGTTGTCACGATTATAAACCATGACGCCGATATCGACCGACTGGCAGATGCGCTTGACGTGGGTATAGAGGCCTTCCTGCGGCGCATCGATCAGATAGTGCGGCAGAAGCAGGATGCCGTCGGCGCCGGCCTTCTGGACCGCCTGCGCCAACTCGACACCGACATGCGAGCCGAAGCCGCAGCCCGAAACGATCGCCGTCTTGCCCGCAGCCTCCTTGGCTGCCCTGACAATGGTCGGTATCTCGTTCGGGGACAGCGAGAAGAACTCGCCCGTGCCCCCGGCCGCAAACAAAACCGGCGCATCATAGCCGGAGAGCCATTCGATATGACGCTGATAGCTGTCGGAGCGGAATTTCTCCTCCGCATCGAAATGCGTAACGGGAAAGGACAACAGGCCTGCGCCCAGCGCGGCCTTGATTTCTTGTGGCGTCATCAGGAATTCCTCTTCTGCCTCCTCAGGCAGGAGTTGTCATATATGTATGACGTTTTCCTGTCAACAACTCATCATACAGGTTTGCGCTGTTCGCGCAGAAGCGCGCGATAGCGCTCCTGGCTGCCCCGCAGATGCCTGCGCATCGCCTCGCGGGCGCCCTCTTCATCGCCGTTCGATATGGCAACGACGATCTGGCGATGCTCCTCGTCGATCAACAGGATGTAGGCATCCTGATCGGGCTCGGGTTCCCCCTCGCGCATGGCCGCGCGCGGAATGATCCGCGGCCCGATCATCGAAAGGAATTCCCGGAAACGGGAATTGTTGGTCGCCTCGGCGATGGCAAGATGCAGGGCGAAATCGGCCTCACTCGTCGGAGCACCTGCATTGAAACAGTCGCGGAGCGCGTGATGCCGCTCGAAGATCGTCTCCTCCTGCGCCGGCGAGCGCCGCAATGCGGCAAGCCCGGCAGCCTCGACCTCCACGGCGGTTCTAAGTTCCAGAAGCTCGATAACGGACGACACCCGGGCCTGATCGAGATTTCCAAAGGAGAGGACCGGCAACGTCGCCTGCTCCAGCACGAAGACGCCTGCCCCCTGCTGCGCCTCGACCAACCGGTCGGCCCTCAGTGCGGCGATCGCCTCGCGCACGACCGTACGGCTGACACCGTGGGTCTCGGTGAGTTGCGATTCGCTCGGCAATTTGCTTCCCGGCGGAAACTGTCCGCTTGCAATAGCCCGACGCAGCGTATTGGTAAGACGCGCAACCAGCGTCTGCGACTTGGCTTCAGTCGGGGACTTTGGCTGAACGGCCACGTCGGTACCTCTCTTGATCGGTTTCGGCGATGAGAAAAGCACTGCGCGAAGTCGTATGTCAAGTTGATGCTAACACATGCGAGCGGCAAACTTGTAGACGGAAACTTCCCACATGTATGATGAGTTGACTTGCCGGAAGAATCGCCGCTTTCAATGCATTGCGCGCTGCAACTCAGGCGTAGCGTCGTTCCTCTCCGCCCGATGCAATCAGGGGCGCGGTGGACCAGCCGAGTTCCGGCGCGATCCGCGTGACGAAGTCATGGAGGATCTGGCGATATTCCTCATGTTCGAACTCGTAAGGCAGTTCCAGCCGTAACTCGCTGACCTCCGGCAGCAGCGGATCGGCAAAGAGCCGTTCCAGTATGTCATCCGAAGTGCCGACGATATCGCGGGCAAAGAGGGTGCGTTTCTCGCCCTGCGGCGATAGCGTCCGCTGATAGCGGCCCGCTGCGTAATCAAGATACCGGCGGCGGGTAACCGCGTCGGCGCTATCGATCGGCACGATGACGCGTCCGAGCGCGACACGGCGCTCCGGCCCGGCGGCAGCACGATAGGTTTCGACCAAGCGCAACTGCGCGAGGAAGAAATCATCGGTTCCCTCGCCCGAGATCACATTGCCGGTCAACAGGTTGAAGCCGTTGCGCCCGGCGCATTCGGCCGAGCGTTGTGACCCGCCGCCATACCAGATTCGGTCGATCAACCCCTTGGCATAGGGCTGCAGGCGCGGCCGGATCGGACCGAACGGCGTCTTGATGAAGGTCTGCTCGTCGCCAAGATGGGTGCCGCGCAGATTGTCGGCAAAGCGCAGGACGCGAACATGGGAAAAATCGTTGCTCGTCCAATCGCCGTCGAAGACCAGCGGCGCGATCAGATCGGCATGGGGCGGACGCCCGGCGCTGACGCCGATATTCAGCCGCCCTCGCGACAGAACGTCGACGGTCGCAAGATCCTCCGCCAGTCGGTAGGGGCTTTCATAGCCGATCGGAATGACCGCCGTTCCCAACTGAATCCGGCTGGTGCGCTGGGTTGCCGCCGCCAAGAAGGCGCTGCCCGACGAAATGCCGGGCTCGAGATGCCGCTGGCGGGACCCAGGCGCTGTCGTGCCGTGCAGCACGCTCGGCACCATCTCTTCGGTCCGGTAGTCGGTGACCCCGGCCCGGCGGGCGAATTCGGCGGCCTGTTCGGCGCTGCCGACATTGATCGTCTGACCGTTGGGAAGGAAAAGCTTGACGATGCGGAGATCACCGACACGCGCACGCGCCTGCTCTTCGCTCTCGGCGGCAAAGGCCGCTGCTGCGGCGCAGGGCATTGCGAGGTCCGAGCGGAGCCTCATCGCTCGCCGCGTCCAGTCGTCAGCGTCTGCTGACGGACAGGTATCGGACCATTGAAGCGCCAAAACGCCCGCGGGTTTCGCAATGGCTTGCTCTCGGAGGCCTTACAGTTCTAATTAATGGCCTATGGATTTGAAGCGAGAGAAACTTGCGTAATGCCCGATAACCGAGGTCAAATGAACGACAACGTCATCCAGTTTCGCAGACCAAAGCCGCCCAAAACACCGCGTCCTGGTTTGCGCAAGTTGCTTGTCGTCCTCGTCGTCATTGCGGTTTTCGCGGCCGCTTGGGGATATTTCCAGATTTTCGGCCGACCGGTTTAATGAGAATGCGCCCATCCTGGCAAAACAAAACGCCCGCTTCATAAGAGCGGGCGTCCAAACATTCTCACTATGACGATGTGAGAGAATTCAATATTACTGTGCGAGCGCTTCGCGAGCGATACGTTGGATATCGGCGCGCTCGATACCGATGTCGTTCAGTCTGTGGTTCGACATGCGGCCAAGTTCCGATACGGTGCGACGATACTTGCGCCAATTGTTGAAGGAATGCGCGATGTTCATGTTCATCCCCTTTCTGCGGGCTTGAAGGAGCGGCTGCCATTCAGGCGCCGCCGTGTTTTCGATGGTTGCGATATAAGATCTGGCCTCACCGCTTAACAGTGCCGGTCCGGCATTGCACCGTTGCGATTGGCGCATAGCTTCATGCCAATCGCACGTTTTTTAGACTTTAGCATGCGGAACTGCGCCCAGGCTGAGGGCTAATTCGCAACGAAACTCAGAGACGCGCAGCAATTTTTGGGCACCATTCGGATTTCGGCTGCAGATTTTATACTGATCTAGATGGCCGGCATGCGATTAATGCATGTCTGCCAACCAAGGCGTCGCGGTGCCACTTCGCGCCGAGGATATGCGCCGTATCGAAGCCGAGACAGGCTATGTGGACCTGGCCTATCGATCTACCGGGCATGATCGGGTAACATTGCCTGCAGACAAGAGGATATCCATCCATGAGCCTTCGTCCGCCGCAATCTCTAAGGCAGTTTAACTCGTCTGGTGGGTTCAATGTTCTCGAATACGAACTCATGTCCGAACGCGCCAGCTCCCTTGGACGCCATGGCCTGAAGGTAGAGTCCGTGCTTGCGGAACTGCGGGCGTGGGACGCGGCTCGCCACAGCGAGGCAGACCGCGAGAACCTCGTCGACAGGGCTTCCGATGCAGTCTGGGCCTTCTTCATTCAACGTGAAATCTGCGGCCTGCGAAACGGCCGCGACGTCATCCAACGCTATGCGATCCCCAAAGAGGTTCTTGCAAAGGTCGGCGTTGTGCGCCGGTGAACCGGTCGGCAGCTTCGACACTAACACTACTTTGGCAGAATTGAATTTAGGTTCATTTGGAACCTGATACGGCAGTGTGGACATCGTTGTGGTGGATGGTGGTTTGAGAGTGCGGCTATGACGGCACGCCGGACAGCTGGCAGTGTCGGCTTAGGCGGGCCGTGCCTCTTTCTTTTTTTCCCGCTTTGCCTTGTTGAGGCGCTGATGCTGAAGAAAGGCATAGGCAATCATCGTCATC
>NZ_JARWGH010000051.1:0-29889 GCF_036528765.1 Rhizobium sp. BR 362
GGCGAAGGCGGATCTGGCGGTCGAACTGATCGAGACGCGCCACGTGCGGGCGGCCTTCAAGACGATGCCCGTGAAGACCGACAAGAAGGACGCGCGGGGTATTGCGCAGTTAATGCGGCTTGGCTGGTTCAGGCCGGTCCACTGCAAATCTCTTCCGGCCCAGGAGGTGCGAGCGCTGCTGACCGCACGCAAGCTCATCCAGGGAAAACTTCACGACATCGAGATGAGCCTCCGGGGCATTCTGCGCGGTTTCGGCCTCAAGGTAGGGCCGACCACGCGGCGCACCTATGCGGCACGGATCCGCGAGCTGATTGAAGGTCATCCGACCTTGGAGGCGATCACCGTTTCACTGTTGAAGGTGCGCGACGCGCTTATGGACGAATTTGCAGGTTTTGAACGAAAGCTGCGTGTCATGGCCCGTCAGGACGATAATGCACGTCGGCTGATGACGACGCCCGGCGTTGGCGTGCTGGTGGCGCTGACATTCGTGTCGGCTGTTGACGCGCCTGAGCGCTTCCGATCATCACGAGCGGTGGGGCCGCATTTCGGATTGACGCCCAAGAAGTATCAATCGGGCGAAACCGATTATAGCGGCCGCATCTCGAAGATCGGTGATGCGGGCGTACGAACCGCGCTCTACGAGGCGGCCAATGTCATCCTGACGCGCCCCGTGAAGGGTTCGGATCTCAAAAGCTGGGCGCTGGCGGTTGCAAGACGTGCGGGACCCAGAAAGGCGCGTGTTGCGCTGGCCCGTAAGCTGGCGGTGGTGTTGCACCACATGCTCAGGGATAAAACCAACTTCATTCCCCACAAGGCGGCGTCAGCCATGACCGCCTGAGCAGGAAGCGAGACAACAAGACAAGGTTTCGGGCGGGCACCACCATCAGCCCACCGGAGCAAGGTCCCTTCGCCGGGACGATGGAGCGGATAGGCCGATGAACCGCAAGCAGCACTGAGGTGACTGCGCGTCCTTAGATTGGCCAGCCGGTCCTCAGCAGACCCCATAAAGCAGCGACCCCGGCGTCGACTGCGGACAGAAGCAAGCACTCGGCGAGGGATTAAGCTCAAAAGGGATTGACTCGGGACAGCCCGTTACAGAAGGAGCGGTTTAATCCCTAACAATTGCAAACCCAGAGCATACAAGTGCCAGATTACAGCACCGCATCCAATGCGAATAACCCAATTCCGCGCGCCGCGAACGTACGAGGCAAAGCTATATCGATAAGCCGGAAAGATCACCTCGAGTACGACGCATGTCGTAGCAAATATCGCAACCAGCGTGAACGATTTCACGAAGAACTGGGCCATCTCCTCTAAATCGAGAACGTACATTAGAATTGCTCCGACGAATTGGAACGACGTAATTGCCGTATGCGATGTCGGCGGCGATTGAAAATCGATTGTTTGGATAAGACCAATTCGTTTCGCAAATGGCTATCGCCAATCCACGAGCCGCCGCAGTAATCGGCAAGCCGCCGGAGTCATGCTTCTTGACTGCTGCCACCCTGGCCGTCGCCTTACAGTAAGGGGATATCGGCCGGCACAAGCGGTTGGCGGGCAGAAACTGCGCCACAGGAGACCACGTCTTTTTGAAAGCGGCGGTATTCCAGTCCTCGTAGGGCACTGGTGCTCTTCAACCTGGCAGGTCTCACTCACTTTCTGTCGGCGGCCTGGTTATTTGACCGCTGGGTGCAGACCCAACCGAGCGTTTATCGAAACAACGTTCGGACACCGGACGTTCGTTTTGTGCCGATACAGTGTGTCCGCAATTCGCGGGTCTGCGGCTTAATTTTTTTATCGCGTACTGACGGGAGTTCCAACGCTGTGGAACCGATGGCAAGAATGACGAAGACAAGGTAGCGGTTGAAATCCAACATGATCGTTTCGCCTTGAAAACAATCGGTCCGTCATTTCCAGCCAATCTTTTTTCGTCCCGGGGCGCTAAAAGAATGCAACCCGCAAGCGCCTCTCCTTGTTTCAGACGGATTTTCTCCATAGTGCGCCCTATAAACTGCGGAAAACCTCCCGAACTGAAAGAACCCCCATTTCAGGCAGATGTCTTTCAAAAGCATGCGGTTCTCTGGATCTAGCAGGTCTTCCCGTGCTGCCCGCAACCGAAGCATTTGTAGATAGGCTGCGGGTGTCATGTCCTTAAAAGCACGAAAACCAGCTTCGAGCGCTCGGGTGGAAACCTCCGCTGCGTCTGCCACCATCGGCATTGTAATCGGCTGGTCGATATTGGCCCGCATGAACTCGATCCCGCGTCGAACATGTCTGGGAGCGATCATGCTGGGTTTCTTATCCAGCAGATGCAATAGCCGATGAGGCACCATCCTTATCACCACATCGGCGAGCGCCTGCGAAATATGTGCCATGGCTATAGGAGACTGCAAAAGCGGACCATTAGCGCGCATTCCGTCGATGATTGTTTCGGCGAGATTGCCGATCGTGCGGCCAACTGGCGTTGACAGATCCAGCTCAGGCAGGAGGTCAAGGGAGCCATTGAAAGGCACGTCAAAAGTCTCGCAAATTGTCCGTTGGAATAAGGCCCAATCAAGCACCAACTCATCTATTAGATTGGCTTGCCCGTGCATCACGATGCCGTCAGGCTCGAAATTCCGGTAAAGCAGCAATTTCCCTTGTGCTGCCTCGGCGGTGCGCCGACCGTACGTAACCCCCATGCCACCGCTGCGCGGCACCACGATCGATAGATGCTCCGTTGCACCCGAGCACCATTCCGTGCGGAACTGAAACCCATCCTGATGGGAACCGGTAATCAACACGGCGCCTTCACAAGTCGAAAGATCGATCCCCCAATGGAACTCTTGGGAGCGACTTACGAGTTCAGCGTCGAATGTCCCGAAAACCTCGCTGAGAGTTTCGATCATGCTATCGAACGTTGAGCCGCAATATCGAAAAACGGCATCATCGGCGCTATTTTCCATCATGTGTTCTCCAGGTGCCAGCGACATCGATCTTGTCGGTTCATACAAGATCGTCTCTCGAGTTTCATAGAGCTTGCGACAACCATTTTTTAATTGAACATAGCTTGCCCGGCGCCCGAAACCTCCAGTGACGAGGCGGTTTATTTCCTCTCCACTCTTATCCGAGTGTTGGCAGGCATGACATCTGCCTCAGGATCTTCAGTCGCCTTCGCCTCTTAGGCGTGGACTGAAGGGTTGGCCGATTACGGCGCTCGGAGAGCGGTTGTTTTTGGTTTCGTCTACTAGCATTCGCCCGTGGCGGGTTCCACCTCGACGCCGCTTCTTGTCGACCTAATGTTGTTGTATACCTATGTCGACAGGCAATCGGCATTGTCAACCGCAAAGGTTGACGCTCGCGATCCCCAATAAGTTCGTGGTATATTCTGAATAAAGAAGGAGAGCTTCTCTAGGTCAGTCGTCACTTACTCTTCAGCATGTTTGCTGACCAGATGTCATACGGTGACTTCCCGATACGATCCAAAGCGGGGAATTCAACGATGGTGGTTCCGGACGTACGATTCTTCCCGCTGCAGTCACGAAGCCCCTCTCATATTCGCTTCATCTTTGCGTCAAAGCTCCAAGCCCCGGGCCCTGTAGAGGCCAGATAAAGAAAGATGAAGCAAAACAGGAGCGTACCATCGCCGCCGTTCGGCACGGGAAAGGCGCTCTTGCCTGAGAAATTGGTAGTCCAATAGCCGAGGCCCATCTGCCCGGATAAAAGGAATGCAACCGGTCTGGTCAGGAGGCCAGTCAGCACAGCCAGGCCGCCGAACACCTCCCGAAGGCTAAAAATCAGCATCAGAGTGGATAAATTGGCTTCGTCCCCTGCTCCGCCAACGCCGAACGCGGGGAATCCGGCTAGCTTCATGGCGCCATGTTCAATGAGCAGCAGGGCGGTAACGATTCGGAGCACGGCGAGTGCCGTCTGCGCGTGTTTTGAAGCATCCTCCAAAGCAGTCTCCAGTTTTTCCAGTTGTCTCGTCCTAATTCCGGTCGATCGGCATTCGGATCAGGACGCCGGATCGATAGGAACGAACCTGGGTTGATCAGTTCGCGCAAATACGGTGCCAAGAAATTATCGAGGGACGTAAGGCGATCTTGCGTAAGACCAGATAGGTCTTCTGAGCGCGGAAGAAGCATTGGGGCTTGATACAACCCGATTTTGTCGTGCGTGTCCGCCGCCAAAGAAACGCACGCGGCAACGGTCCGATCCTTTACTCGAACCGGATTGCAAATCCGTTCCAATCGCGAGGATCCATGCTCACTTATTGTCCATGAGTTTTTGAGACATGTAGGTGTATTCGAGCGCGTAGAGGCGCGCGCGTTCCTGCAGGTTGGCGGCAGCGGCGTGGCCGCCCTCGATGTTTTCGTAATAGTAGAAGGGCAGACTCATATCTTCGAACAGGGCGGCCATTTTGCGCGCGTGCGCCGGACCGACGCGGTCATCTTTGGTCGAGGTTTCGAAGAAAGGCTCCGGATAACCCACACCCGCCCTTACGTTATGATATGGCGAGATCGAGCGCAGAAAGGCGCCTTCGACAGGATCGTCCGGATTGCCATATTCGCCCTGCCACGAGGCTCCTGCCGACATGTGGGTGAAGTTGACCATGTCGAGAAGCGGCACCTGGATCACGGCCGCGTTCCATAGATCAGGGCGCTCGGTCAGTTGCACGCCCATCAGCAGGCCGCCGTTCGAACCACCCATGATCCCGAGATGCGGTGCCGAGGTAACCTTCTTCGCGATCAGGTCCTGCGCCACGGCCTGGAAGTCGTCATAGACACGCTGACGATGGGTTTTCAAACCGGCCTCGTGCCATTTTGGTCCGAATTCGCCACCCCCTCGTATATTGGCCAGCGCGTAGGCACCCCCCTTTTCCAACCACAACTTGCCAAGTGTTGCCAAATAGGTGGGACGCATTGAAATTTCAAAACCGCCATAAGCATAGAGGATGGTGGGGTTCGTGCCGTCGAGCTTAATATCTTTGCGCGCCACGAGGAAGTAGGGAACTTTCGTTCCATCCTCCGAGGTCGCCCAGAACTGCTGTACTTGCAGGTCTTCAGCATCGAAGCGTTCCGGGCTCGACTTGAGCTTCTCGACATTGCCGCTTGCAGCATCCGCGTAAAAAAGGGTGGAGGGTTCGAGGAAACCTTCCGAGAAGATGAACAGGTGATCGCTCTCATTGTCGCTCGACGTCACGGACAAAGTCGAATTTTCCGGCAGGGCCAATTTAAAGGACGACCAGCCATTCTTGCCGAAATCAAAGCTGCGTACCTCGCTGCTGACATTCGACTGGATCGACAGCACAAGATGATTTTTCGTCTGGGTAATCCCTTGGACAGACTGGTGGTCGTTCGGCATGAACAGCACAAGTGGTTCAACGTGCGCCGGATCGGCGAGCGCCGCGCGGAGATCGAAAGCGATTAGCGCGCCATTGTGGAAGACGGTGCCATTGGCCGAGGCCCAGTCCGACTTCAAATTGTAGATTGCCTGGCCCTTGTAGTAGCCACTTAAAGCAGCTGTGGTCGGGAATGGCAGAACGACCTTGCGGTTATCGGTGTGACCGTTCGGGTAGAAGGCTAGTTCTGTGTTGAACGAGTCGAGGTCGCGATAGGAGATGTCCATCACATACTTGCCATCAATGTCGCGCATCACGCTGCGGCGAGACGAGACGTCTTTCTTGTCGCCGCGAAAAATCTCGACCGCCTGATCGAGGCTCTGGCCCCGCTTCAGCACCTTGGTGACGTAGCCGTAGCCGGAATCCGTCACTTCGCCCGGCGTCCATTCCCGAGTCACGTAGATGGTGTTCTCGTCCACCCAAGTCGCCGACTGCTTGCCCTCAGGCAGGACGAAGCCTTCCTTAACGAACTGGCCCCTGGCGATGTCGAATTCGCGCACCACATCTGCATCCTTGCCGCCATCAGACAGGCTGAGCAGGCAGAGATTGTCGACGGGCGGCAGGCAGTTCTCGCTTCTGAGCACCCAGGTCTTATCCTCGAGTTTGGACAGCGCCTCGACATCGAGAATGACGCGCCATTGAGGGCTTCCAGACCTGTAGGCTTCCCAGCTCGTCCGCCGCCACAGACCCTGCACGTGCGTGCCGTCCTGCCAAAAGTTGTCGATCGTGCTGCCATGCGCGAAGCCGGGCCGAACAATGCGATCGGTGGCTTGCAAGATCTTCAGAATGTCAGCCTGATATTCGCCATAGCGTGGATCTTTCGACAGTTTGTTGACGGTTGATTGGTTATGCGCCTTCACCCAGACCATCGCCTTTTCGCCGTCAATCTCATTCAGATAGGCGCGAGGGTCGGCGGCGTCGTTGGGAGCGTTGTTAGGGTTGGAATCGATCGGCTTGGCAACAGTGGTCATCGGCGCCTTGGCAGAAGCCGCCATGGTGAATGCCATCGCCAAAACCATAGCCAACACCAATCTATTCAGAAATGTACCGCGCATAATTTACCTCGCCGAAATCCAACGTCCAAGCGGTTGAAACAAACCGCTCCGCCTCTCGTCTCGGCAAGAGCTGTGCCAATCAAGCGCATCTGAACTGACCCTCTGGAATCAAAGGCTTGGGAGCATGAAGGCCTTGTAGGATAAGTCGCACTGCAATGTCGCAACCGCTCCAGGTTTGTCACTTCCATATGGCTCTGAGACGATCCTCGTACTGATTTCCCCACAAGGGCGAAGGCGCGCATAGGTCACCAGGCCTGGTATTGAGTGCACGGGCGGGAAGGTGCGCCTCGCCGAGGCTCTCAGGAGTGCTTGGTCGGCCATCACGTGACGAATGGATTGCCCTGCCCGGTGATGGTGGCGAGCGACCACATATTTGGTCACGGAGCGGAGAGCGACCATTTTCGTCTCGCTAGCCTCCCAAGAAACATGCGTACGATTCACGCCTGCAAGGAGGCGCAAAGGTCAGGCGAATACGCAAATGCGGCCGTGATGGCGATGGTTAGCGGTCAAATGACAAGAAGATGGTGCGGCTGTGGGCGATGCGCGTGCGGCTGTTGTAACCGGCCGTTCGACCCGCGGTATAGAGCGCGTCATCGAAACACAGATCAGGTCTAATGCCCGCTTGGCGAGCAACGAGGCGAAACTTTCATGGCATGACAGGTCGTGCCGGGCAATCCGCACCACGGTTACATTAACGACGATCAAGCGCCGCTTGCCTTGAGAACGCCTTTACACTCCCCGCCAGATTTCATGTCGGTCGCGACAGCGGACCCTACACGAATTCGGCTGGCCTCGGTCGGCATAGCATCGCAAACCAGTCTATTAGGCACATCCGTTACATCCGGGTGGTGGGGCGCGGCCTAAGGCCGACTGCTAAGAAGCGGTCGAGCATCGCATTTACCTGGTCAGCCACCTCGATGGTATTGAAATGGCCAGCCAACAGCGTCTTGGCCAAAACGAGTTGGGAGCAGCGAACCTTTAGCCAGTCGAGATCACATGCAGCGCTCACCAGCGGCACATCGGCAGCGATGTAGGCCATCGGGACCTTGCAACGCGTTGCCGCAGGAGACGCATCATAGTTGAGGATGAAATTGCGCATTGCAGAATACGCCACATGCTGCGGTGTCTTCTCGCACGAGGCGCGGATATAGGTGTTGTGGATGCTCTCGCGCCTGGAAGGGTCGTCGTAGTCGAGGGCCATGGACCACGCGTTTTTTCGCAAAACCTCCCGATAGTTTGAGCTCGAAATTGCATCCAGGAACTGATCAATTTCGGGGCTGTCGCGAAGCGCCCACCGGGGCGTGACAATAGAATCGATCATCACCACACCAGAGGCCAGCTCAGGATGGCGGCCGCACAGCTCGAGTGCGACCGATCCACCCATGCTGTGGCCGATGATCAGCGGTTTCACCAGGTTCCGCTCGCTGCATTGCCACGCTACGTCGTCAGCAAAATCCTCGATCGTGTACTCCTGCTTCGGCGCGTCGCTGTCTCCGTGACCGCGGAGGTTTACCGCCATGACGTGCCGACTTTTAGCAAAATATTCGATCTGCGGCGTGAATATCCTGTGATCGCCGGTCCAGCCGTGAATCAGGACGAGCGGCGGACTTAGGGGCGAAGCCGATATTGCTTCGAAGTGCGCAAGGCACACCCCGGCGCGGTTCATCAGGACGGGGCTCGATTCGGCTACATTCATGGGGTTCGGCTCTTTTTTGGGCTCGCCAGCAAAGGGTAGAGTGTTTGTGTCATAGAGGGGAACGACCCGCGGCACTCAGACCGCGAGAGCAATGGCTTGCCGATTGCAAACTGATCCAGTTGAGAATGCCCGTGGCAAATGGGGCAGCACTTGAACATGATGAACTGTGAGCGGCACCAAGCCGGAGACGAAGATCGACTTGCCCGGTAGGCAAGCATCGAAGGAAAGATATCGGTGCCTAAATCCCCATGGAGGAAATGCCTGAGCGCACCGACGATAAAATCGAACAATCCGAATGCACGATCAAGCCGCCCGCATCAGGTCGCCGATCCAACAATGGATTTATTTGCCACCATAGCCTCCAATTCGTCAATGAGACCGGAGGCGGCGATTTCAGCTTTGATGCCATCGCCCAAGCGGCGCGCCGCATCGCGATAGCGCGGCTCCTGTAACAGGCCACTGACGGCATGGGCGATCTCGGCTTCGCTAGCACTCGGGGGTAGTCGAAGACCAGCTCCCTTCGACACAACTCGTGCAGCATTATCCCCCTGGTCGCGCCCGTTGGGGAGCACCAGTTGCGGTAGACCGTTTATCAGCCCCCGGCTGACGGTGCCGTGGCCGCCCTGCGTTATCAAAAGGCAGACTTCCTTCATCACTGTGTCATGCGGAGCGCCGTGCAACAGATGCACGTTCGCGGGGGCGACCAGCTTCCCCGCGTCAACATGAGGTCCGATGGTCGCCACCGCGTGCACGTCCAGCGTACCCAATGCGCAAATGATCCGTTGAACCAAGTCGTCTTGACCCTGAGCGCCGGAGCTGCAGGCGACGAGCACACGAGGTCGATTGGCGTCCACAGGCCAAGGCGCCTTCCAGCTCCTTGACCAATTTGGCTGCTCCAGCAGTGGCCCAACATAACGAACGTTGTCCGGTAGAAGGTCGGCCTCAAAATCGAAGGTCCGGCTGATCGCCAGCAAGTACCGATCGGCACACTCAAATAAATCCACCGTCCTGGCCAAACCGGACAGGCCGAGGCCGGCACGCGCCTCGTTTAGAAGCGAAAGGAATTGGTCCAGGAAGCAAGCCCAATTTTCGTTCGCCGCCGCGATCGCGATCCGCTCTTCTGGCGTCTGCGGCTGCGCCAATCCGCTGGCGGCCGGCGGAATTCCTGGCAAAGGGCGAAGGCTCACATGGGGTGACAACATTGCGATCGGCACGCCAGCGGCTTCGGCGCCCAACACGGCACCAAACAACATATCGATGGCAATGACAGCATCCGTCGGTATGCGGCCGATCTCATCCTGGACGTCGGCTGCGTAGGCTGGCGCCGGGCCGAACACCGCCTTTTGGAACCAGTCCTGCATGTCTGAAAAGCAGGCAGGATCCGCGTCGATCCCCATCGGGGCACGCCGCCAGGAGACGAAGTCGAAACCCGCCGCAGCCACTTCACGCCGCATCTCTGGATCAGCCATAATGCGGGCGCTATGGCCAACCCGTTGCAGTTGTCGAGCTGCAGTCAGCAACGGGCCCAGATTACCCGACGTCCCCCAGGACGCAAGCAGGAAGTTATACAACATGCCTCACCTCAATCGTGTTTGAAGCCAAATTTCGTCGTAATCGGAGGCTGCAATAGGTGATCGATAATTGGTGCGTCGTGTCGAGTTCTGCCGCTGTCACAATCGGAGGCGGGGCGATGCAACACACTCCCCGGAAACTTCCCTCAGCGGGAACTTTCCGGTTAGAAAGATGATGCTCCCTTGCGGCCGTCACACACGTTCTAGCAGGTGCCGTAAACCCGAAAGGACTCCCCGATTGCACACAGCTCAACCTGGTCGGGAGTTGGCACAATCGGCCGGAAAGGTCTAGCTGCTTAGCCGACCTCGACAAAGGTGATATCGTCTTGCGAACTTACGTCCGTCGCACGCATCTGCGGATGGACTTGAAGACTCCCCGGTCGTCTTCAGCTCGCGGGCAGCGAACTCAATGACTTACCCGCTCAGGTTTCGTTCGACTCCATCTGTCCTGCAATTTTTAAGGCGTTCGGGGCGCTGCGTAAAATTGATTGTTTGAATGAATACAATTCGCGGCCGGCATGTCTCTGGCGTTCCTCAAACTCGCTGCTTGGCCCAATCGTCACCGGGCACTTCTGCCCTCTTCGCAAACTGCCGGCGCCAGGTGTAAATCCGCTGCGGCACCAAGTCATGTCGACGAGCAACGTCCGCGACGCTCGCAACGCCTGCCGAAGCGGGCGACGAAGCGGGCCGCGACCTTCAAGTCCGCGGAAGACTCTTGCCTCCGAGCTCGAGCGTCATCAGTTTGATTTGGGTGGATGCGATCGTTTCATGATCGCGCCGCCGGCGGCGGTCGATTCCGTAAATCTCACTTGGCGATGTCGGGATGTAGAGGTATGGAGAACGGCCGCAGTTCCGAAGGTGCAAGGACGATGGCGTTTCCCGCAGCAAGCGCAGAGACCATTTTCCATCCCGGCGGATTCCTTGACTCGCCTTTCCGAAAGCTCGCGAACTCGGATGGCCATTATTTTTCGGGTTGAGCCGCTAACGCTTCCCGCCAGCAATCAATCTCGCCTCCGGGTCCAGACGCAGTCCTCACATGGCGCCGCATCCGATCACTGGGCCGATAGCGAGGGCGAGACTGGGTATTCCGCGCAGCAGTCGAGGATACTGCCGGAAATATCACGTTCCGGCGGTTAATCCATACACCCGACGTTCCTATTCGTCGCCACCGCAAAATCCGGGCCGAAGCGAATCCGTTTGATCCGATGTGGGACCGCTACTTCGCCGCAGGCGTGGTCTGCCCTCGGAAACTACGGATCGGCCTGATGGAACCGCCCACTCTGCCGATAAACAGGAACTGGCGGCTCTGGTCAAACAGGGCCTAGTGGAGGCTTGAGCCGTATGCGGGGAAACTGCGCGTACGGTCTTAGGGAGGAGCGACCCGGCGAGGGGTCGTTCCTAACCCGACAGGACACGCCGCAGCATCGGCGCTTGCCAGATCATTCGGCTGATGGGGCGAGATGAATGATGTCTCCCCGGGACCAGCCTTCGGCAAGGCTCATCAGAAACTCCAGCTCCCGTCTCAGCGCGACGGTGCGACTTACATCCTTTGCATGCTGGTTGTCGGCGCGCACGTGATAAAATTCGCCGACCGCGATTCCCGCCGCTTTTCGCTTGTCCTCAAGCGCGGACTTCAAACCTGCCAGCTCGTCCCTAACAGCGAAGTAGCGCCGCATAACGGCGATCAAACGCAGGTCGTTTTCTGCTTCATCCATATTGGCGTCTTCCAAAATGCTTTGATTAGGAAGAAGCAGATTCGCTCTCTCCTGTCACGCCTCGAACGACAATCGGCAAGGATGATACTTTAGAAATATCTCAACTAGAGAGGATGTAAGATTCATGGCAAAGCGAGAAGAGTTCCATTCATCGCCTTCCGCGACGGCGCAAACAATCCAATTTCCTTCAACTTGAAGGGTGATACCCGGAACTCTGACCCGTGTGTCGGGTCTCCCTTTCTATTTCGTTCGCATGTAGCAGATAGCAACGCGCCCGCTGATAGTCCATTCACCGCATTATTTGAGGGAAGAACCTAACAAAGAAAAAACCGAACGCGCTTGCAGATCGTCCGGCTTTTCCCGCGACTACCTACTTCGACAGGGCAAAGTCGGGTAGCATGTCGCTAGTTGGAGCGTATGCACGATATGGAATATACCAGTCGCATTTCGCGTGCGCGAACTACCAAGGCAGGTAGGTTCCCAAGCTCGGCGACCCGACCCTGCGGCTTCCGCGTCGCATGCCCATCCGACCCGGCGAGATGTCGGAGAGCGGGTTTCATTTTCCTGATCGTTGCCGCCGACATCGGAGTGGTTTCCAGCAAACCACGCCTGTTGCAGGCAATCCGGATGCTTGAAATATCGCGCAAGGACAGCTCCTCACATTCAGCGCACGAACAGGGCTTTGTCGGGCACTTGCTCCGCCGGTTGTCGGCATTGAGACTCAATGTCAGTAACCTGACACTACGCGCCGCTAGGAAGTGCCCGCTGAGCCTGCGATTTCACTTCGGCACGCGATTTGCTCTGTTTGCGGCATCATCACCAATCGCAGTGCGATGGTCTTTGGGACGCACACGGCGCCGCGTCGCTGTTCGCGTCTGATCCGACGGTTCGCTGTGGGAATGACTTGGCGCGTGGTTGTGGACCCCGAGAAAATGCAGGGACGTGTTGGATGCGATCTAGTTTAACTGCCACCGGCGGTGTGGGACTGGTCCGGAGGTCGTGTTGGCGGAGACGTCGCTGGCGGGTAGGGTCGAACCTCATTCACCAAGCTCTACGACTAGGCAATCTATGCCGACTCCGACAGGCTCGACGTCATCTGGCACGACCCGCACCTGTCGCTCGGCGAAGCGTCGGAATTCCGCCTGGGCGCTGCGCCGGCGCGCCTAGAATTATGATGCACCTTCCCCGCGCCGTTCGTGCCGCTGGAGGACCTGGCGCTGACAATCGCGGTGGAGGACATCGCCTCCATGCCGTCTTCCGTCGTTCGCTGCCCGTCGCCTGCCAGTCACCTTCCGCCCTTTCCATCGCTTAGAGAGTGAACTGCCACCATGTCCGAACAACCCTTGCCGACGCTGCCGATGTGGCGCCTCAATCACATCGAGCCCTCGCCCGAGATGCTAACGCTAAGCGCCAACGGTCCGATCCATCGCGTGCGCTTCCCGTCCGGGCACGAAGGCTGGTGGGTGACAGGCTACGACGAGGCCAAGGCGGTGCTCTCCGACACTGCATTCCGGCCCGCGGGGATGCCGCCGGCGGCATTTACCCCGGATTCAGTGATTCTCGGTTCGCCGGGGTGGCTGGTCTCGCACGAGGGGGACGAGCATGCGCGGTTACGCACGATCGTGGGACGGGCCTTCAGCGACCGCAATATGGAGCTGCTCGCGCAGAAGGTCGAGGCGATCGCCGCGCAGTTGTTTGAGACGCTGGCGGCCCAGCCCCAGCCCGCCGACCTGCGGCTCCACCTCTCCTTTCCGCTTCCGGCCATTGTCATTAGCGCGCTGATGGGCGTGCTCTATGAGGATCACGCCTTTTTCGCCGGGCTGTCCGACGAGGTGATGACGCACCAGCATGAAAGCGGCCCGCGCAGCGCGTCGCGCCTGGCCTGGGAAGAGCTGCGCGCCTACATTCGCGGCAAGATGCGGGACAAGCGCGAGGACCCCGGCGACAACCTGCTGACGGATCTGCTCGCGGCGGTCGATCAGGGCAAAGCGACCGAGGAAGAGGCGATCGGCCTGGCGGCGGGCATGCTGGTGGCGGGGCACGAGAGCACCGTCGCGCAGATCGAATTCGGCCTGCTGGCGATGTTCCGTCATCCGCAACAGCGCGAACGCCTGGTCGGCGATCCATCCCTTGTGGACAAGACAGTGGAGGAAATCCTGCGTATGTACCCCCCGGGCGCGGGCTGGGACGGCGTCATGCGCTACCCGAGAACCGACGTGACCATAGCGGGCGTGCGTATTCCCGCGGAGAGCAAGGTGCTGGTCGGCCTGCCGGCGACGGCGTTCGATCCGCGCCATTTCGAGGACCCGGAAATCTTCGACATCGGACGCGAAGGAAAGCCCCACTTGGCGTTCTCCTACGGGCCGCACTATTGCATCGGCGTTGCGCTAGCCAGGCTGGAACTCAAGGCGGTGTTCGGTTCGATCTTTCAGCGCTTTCCCGCGCTGCGCCTCGCCGTGGCGCCCGAAAAACTGAAGTTGCGCAAGGAGATCATCACCGGCGGGTTCGAGGAGTTTCCGGTGTTCTGGTGATGCGTGGAAGCCGCTGGGGATCGTGATCTTCTCCGCATGGCCGGCGCGCCTGGCGCGCCGGCCAGATCAGCAACCAACAGGTAACCAAGATGGACGTGAAAGAAACAACCGCGGTATGCCGGGACGCCTTCGCCGAACTCGCGTCGCCGGCGTGCATCCACGACCCATATCCGTTCATGCGGTGGTTGCGCGAGCACGATCCGGTGCACCGGGCAGCGTCAGGCCTCTTTCTGTTGAGCCGCCACGCCGACATCTACTGGGCACTCAAGGCCACGGGCGATGCGTTTCGGGGACCGGCGCCGGGCGAACTGGCGCGCTATTTCCCGCGTGCGGCAACCAGCCTGTCGCTCAATCTGCTGGCGTCCACTTTAGCGATGAAGGATCCACCGACGCATACGCGTCTGCGCCGGCTGATCTCCCGCGATTTCACGATGCGCGAGATCGACAACCTGCGGCCGAGCATAGTGCACATCGTCGCAGCGCGCCTGGACGGCATGGCGCACGCGCTTGAGCGCGGGGAGGCAGTGGACCTGCATCGCGAATTCGCGCTTGCCTTGCCAATGCTGGTCTTTGCCGAACTGTTCGGCATACCCCAGGAGGACATGTTCGGGCTCGCCGCCAACATCGGCGCCATCCTGGAAGGCCTGAGCCCGCACGCCAGCGATCCCCAGCTCGCCGAGGCGGACGCAGCCAGCGCCAAAGTTAAGGCCTACTTCGGCGACCTCATACAGCGCAGGCGCACCGATCCCCGCCAGGACGTCGTGTCGATGCTGGTCGGCGCACACGGCGATGATGCCGATATGCTGTCGGATGTGGAGTTGATCAGCATGCTATGGGGCATGCTGCTGGGTGGCTTCGCCACCACTGCTGCGACCATTGACCATGCGGTCCTGGCGATGCTGGCGCATCCCGAACAGCGGCACTGGCTGCAGGGAGATGCCAAGGGGGTCGAGGCATTCGTCGAAGAAGTCTTGCGCTGCAACGCACCCGCCATGTTCAGCTCCATTCCGCGAATCGCACAGCGCGACATCGAACTGGGCGGCGTGGTAATCCCGAAGAACGCGGACGTGCGCGTGCTGATCGCCGCCGGCAATCGTGACCCGGACGCCTTTGCCGATCCCGACCGCTTCGACCCCGTACGGTTCTACGGCACCAGTCCTGGCATGTCGATTGACGGGAAGATCATGCTGAGCTTCGGCCACGGCATCCACTTCTGCCTCGGGGCGCAACTGGCCCGGGTGCAATTAGCCGAGAGCCTGCCGCGGATCGAGGCGCGCTTCCCTACGCTCGTACTCGCCGATCAGCCGACCCTGGAGCCATCCGCGTTCCTTAGGACATTCCGCGCCCTGCCCGTGCGGCTGCATGCGCAGGCGGGGCGCTGAGATGCGCGTCGTGGTCGACCAGGATCTTTGCGGAACCACTGGGCAGTGTGTGCTAACCCTGCCGGGCGTCTTTCGCCAGCGCGAACTGGACGGCGTGGCCGAAGTGTGCGTGGTGACGGTCCCCCAAGCGCTGCACGCCGCCGTGCGGCTCGCTGCCAGCCAGTGCCCAGTTGCCGCCATTTGGGTCGTCGAAAGCGCCGCTGGGGATGGCGAGCCAGCCCGGGCCGACCCTACGCCTTCTCTGGCAGAGGCCGAGCGACATGCCACGAAAGACCAATGCAATCCAGGAGGACACGATGGGACGGTTTGAGGGCAAGGTGGCCGTGGTGACCGGCGCCGGCGCCGGCATCGGGAAGTCATGCGCCCTCGCCATTGCGCGCGAGGGCGGCAGGGTGGTCGTGGCCGACATTGACGGCTCAGCGGCCACCGCGTGCACGGCGCAGATCGCGGCCGAAGCTGGCCACGCGCTGGCCTTGGCCATGGACATCGCCGATGCGCAGGCTGTGGCCGCGCTATTTGAGGCGGCGGAGCGGCACTTCGGTGGGGTCGATCTGCTGGTGAACAACGCGAGCGCCATGCATCTGACCCCATGCGACCGCGCGATCCTCGATCTGGACCTGGCGGTTTGGGATGAAACGATGGCGACTAATCTGCGCGGCACGCTGCTCTGCTGCCGCCAGGCCATTCCGCGCATGATCGCCCGTGGCGGTGGCGCGATCGTCAACATGTCCTCGTGCCAGGGGCTCAGCGGTGACACCGCGCTGACCTCCTACGCCGCGTCGAAGGCCGCGATGAACATGCTGTCGGCCTCGCTCGCCACCCAATATGGTCACGCGCAGATCCGCTGCAACGCGGTTGCGCCGGGTCTTATCATGACCGAACGTCTCCTCGACAAGTTGGACGAGTGCATGCAACGGCATCTGCGCCGGCACCAGCTCCTGCGGCACGTCGGCCGCCCCGAGGACGTGGCCGCGCTGGTGGCTTTCCTGCTCTCCGACGATGCTGCGTTCATCACCGGCCAAGTCGTGTGCATCGACGGCGGCATGCTGACGCATGTGCCGACATACGCCGATGGTGGCAACAGCCGTGCCGCGCGGCCGACCAGTGACACCGCCGAAGCGGCCGCGGCGCCAGAGAGGTAATAGACATGCTGCTCAACCCGCTGAACCGTCGGCACCGGCTGCGGGACGACATCCCGGTCATGCCCGGCGCTTTCCCCCTGGTCGGGCATCTTCCCGCCATCGTTTGTGACCTGCCGCGCCTGCTGCGGCGCGCGGAACGGACGCTGGGCAGCCATTTCTGGCTGGATTTTGGCCCTGCCGGACAACTGATGACGTGCCTGGATCCGGATGCGTTTGCGTTGCTCCGGCACAAGGACGTGTCCTCGGCACTGATTGAAGAGATTGCACCCGAAATCCTTGGCGGAACGTTGGTCACTCTGAACGGTAGCGCGCATCGGCAGGCGCGCGATGGGATCAAGTCGGCATTCCTGCCGAGGGGCCTGACCGAGGCCGGCATTGGCGAGCTATTCGAGCCCGTCATCCGGGCCCGGGTGCAGGCATGGCGCGAGCGCGGTGAAGTAACTATCCTGCCCGAGACCGGCGACTTGATGCTGAAGCTCACCTTTTATCTCATGGGCATCCCCGCCCAAGACCTGCCGGAGTGGCATCGCAAGTACCGGCAACTGCTGCAGTTGATGCTCGCGCCACCGATCGACCTGCCCGGAACGCCCTTTCGGCGCGGCCGCGCCGCCCGCGACTGGATCGACGCGCAGTCGCGCCAGTTCATCCGCGGCGCGCGCGCGCATGCCGCGCGCACCGGGTTGATCAACGACATGGTGAGCGCGTTCGATCGCAGCGAAGGCGCGCTCTCCGATGACGTCCTGGTCGCCAACGTTCGCTTGCTGCTGCTTGCCGGTCACGAGACCACCGCCTCAACGATGGCCTGGATGGTGATCGAGCTGGCGCGGCAGCCTGAGCTGTGGGACTCCCTCGTCGAGGAGGCGCAACGCGTGGGCGCGGTGCCGACCCGGCACGCGGACCTGTCGCAGTGCCCGGTCGCCGAGGCGCTGTTTCGCGAGACGCTGCGCATGCATCCGGCGTCCTCGCTCTTACCGCGTCGCGCGACGCAGGAATTACAACTCGGCCAGCGGCGCATTCCTGCGGGCACCAGTCTGGGCATCCCGCTGCTGCATTTCTCGACCTCACCGCTGCTGCACGAGGCGCCTGATCAGTTCCGCCTGGCGCGGTGGCTACAACGCACGGGGCCGATCCGGCCGGTGGACATGCTGCAGTTCGGCAGCGGCCCACACGTCTGCATCGGCTACCACCTGGTATGGCTGGAACTGGTGCAGTTCGGCATCGCCTTGGCACTGACCATGCACAAGGCCGGGGTGCGGCCGCGGTTGCTGAGCGACGCTGAAAAAGGCCGGCGCTATTACCCGACAGCACAGCCCTCCATGAAAATCCGCATCGGATTCTCATGAGCTGGCGTCGCAAGCTCCGCGTGGCGTGGCAGCGACGCCGGCAACGCTAAGGCGGTTCGCCGCTCGCCGTGGCCCTCTCCTGTCAGGAACAAGGACATTGACAACATGCAGACCGGTTCCACGCTACACGATGACCAAACTGGCATTTCCGCGCTCGGCGGATTGGGCGCGCAGGCGCCCGGCGCATCCGGCAGGCTGCTGCCGGAGATCTGGATGCAGGACGGCGCAAAGCGGGTCGAACAGGCGCTGACGCGTCTTCTCTGCCCCGAGGACGACGGTGAGACCGAGCTGATGGCGGCGATGCGCTACGCTACCTTGCATGGCGGGAAGCGCACCCGCGCCTTGCTCTGTCTGGCTGCCGGCGAACTGGCCGACACCCCGGCGCACATGCTCGACGTCGTCGGCGCCGCCATCGAGATGATGCACGCCTGTACCCTGGTCCACGACGACCTGCCCGCAATGGACGACGACGTGCTTCGCCGCGGCCTTCCGACCGTGCACGTCAAGTTCGGCGAAGCAACTGCGATCCTGGTCGGGGATGCACTGCAGGCGCACGCCTTCCTGACCCTGGCGAGCCTTGATGCCCCGGGCGACAACCGTATCGCGCTCGTGCGCGAACTGGCGCAGGCAGTGTCCGCCGAGGGTGCCGCAGGCGGGCAGGCCATAGATCTGTCGCTGGTTGGAAAGCACGTTGAGCTGGGCAGGATCTTGGCGATGCACCGCATGAAGACCGGAGCGCTAGTGCGCGCGTCCGTTCGCATGGGCGCACTATGCGCCATCGCGGAGGATGCCGCGAACGCTGAGCTGTACTGTGCGCTCGATCGCTACAGCGCCTGTTTCGGCCTGGCGTTGCAGGTGGTCGACGACATTGTCGACGCGACAGCGGATAAAGCGACCCTTGGCAAGACGCCCGGCAAGGACGCGGCGGCGCAGAAGCCGACCTGCGCGTCGATCATGGGGCTAAAGGCAGCGCGCCAGTTCGTCGCGGATCTGTTGCGCGACGCGGAGGATGCCATCGCCCCGCTGGGGCCGCGTGCGGAACGGTTGGCGCAGATCCTGCAGCGGGCCAACGCATATCTGTTCACGCACGCGCCATGCGCATGAGCGCGCCCGCCCGCGTGGAACCGCCCCTGTGCCGCTGCGATCGGTGGCAGCAGCGGTGCATGCTGTGCGGTTTCCGAGTCCGCGTCGCCGATCGCAGCGGTTGCCTAGCACTGCCGCGGCGCGCACGCGGCGACATGCGCGTCGTCTGCCCGATTCTGGTTTTTGTCAACCGTCTGCAGAAGGAACATCCCGCGTGAACGCGCTGTCCGAACAGATCCTTTCCGAATTGCGCCACCTGCTGAGCGAGATGAGCGATGGCGGCGGCGTCGGTCCGTCCGTCTACGACACGGCGCGAGCTCTGCAGTTCCGCGGCAACGTCGCCGGTTGGCAGGACGCATATGCGTGGCTCATCGCGCAGCAACAGCCTGATGGCGGATGGGGAAGCGCGGACTTCCCGCTGTTCCGCCATGCGCCCACGTGGGCGGCTTTGCTGGCATTGCAGCGTGCCAATCTTCTTCCCGGTGCTGCCGACGCAGTCCAGGCTGCAACCCGGTTCCTCCGGCGCCAGCCCGATCCCTATGCGCATGCGGTGCCGGAAGATGCGCCGATCGGTGCGGAGCTGATCCTGCCGCAGCTTTGCGGCGAGGCCCCATCCTTGCCGGGCGGCGTGGCGTTTCCGCGCTACTCGGCGCTGTTGCCGTTGCGGCAAGAGTGCCTGGTCAAGCTGGGGGCGATGGCAATGTTGCCGAGCGGCCATCCGTTGCTGCACACCTGGGAAGCCTGGGGGACGTCGCCAACCACCGCATGCCCGGATGAGTACGGCAGCATCGGCATCAGCCCGGCGGCCACCGCCGCGTGGCGTGCGCACGCCGTAGTACAGGGGAGTACGCCGCAGGTCGGGCGCGCGGACGCGTATCTGCAAGCGGCATCGCGGGCGACGCGCAGCGGCATCGAAGGTGTCGTTCCCAATGTCTGGCCGATCAATGTGTTTGAGCCATGCTGGTCGTTGTACACCCTGCATCTGGCGGGGCTGTTCGCGCATCCCGCGCTCGCAGACGCGGTGCGCGAAATCGTTGCGCAGCTTGAAGCCCACCTGGGCGTACGCGGTCTTGGGCCGGCCTTGCACTTCGCCGCCGACGCGGACGACACCGCCGTTGTGTTGTGCGTCCTGCGCCTTGCGGGCCGCGACCCGGCAGTCGACGCGTTGCGCCAGTTCGAAACTGGGGGGCTGTTCGTCACCTTCCCCGGCGAGCGCAATGCCTCGGTGTCGACCAACATCCATGCCCTGCATGCGTTGCGACTGTTGGGAAAGCGCGCCGCCGGCACCAGCGCCTACGTCGAGGCCACTCGCAACCCGCACGGACTGTGGGACAACGAAAAATGGCACGTTTCATGGCTGTATCCCACCGCACATGCGCTCGCTGCGCTGGCGCAAGGCAAGCAACAGTGGCGCGACGAGCGCGCGCTGGCGGCGCTGCTGCAGGCGCAGCGCGACGACGGCGGCTGGGGCGCCGGTCGTGCGTCCACATTCGAGGAAACCGCCTATGCGCTGTTTGCGTTACATGTGATGGATGGGAGGGAAGAACCCATAGGGCGCGCGCGCATCGCTCAGGTGGTGGCGCGTGCGCTGGAATGGATGCTCGCCCGCCATGCGGCGCATAGATTGCCGCAGACGCCGCTGTGGATCGGCAAGGAACTGTATTGCCCGACCCGGGTCGTGCGCGTGGCCGAACTCGCCGGATTATGGTTGGCGCTCAGTTGGGGGCGGCGCGCTGCCGAGGAAGCAGGAGCAGCGCCATGATCCAGACCGAAGGCGCGCTGCAGCAGGTGCTGGAGTGGGGTCGTTCCCTGACCGGGTTCGCCGACGAGCATGCCGTCGAAGCGGTCAGGGGCGGCAAGTACATCCTGCAGTGCATCGACCCGAGCCTGCGAGACATTAGCGTTCGCACGGGCCGCGATCCGCAGGACGAAACCCTGATTGTGGCGTTCTATCGCGAACTGGCGCTGCTGTTCTGGCTCGACGATTGTAACGACCTTGGCCTGATCACGCCAGAGCAGCTCGCCGCGGTGGAGCGGGCGCTGGGACAGGATGTGCCGTGCGCGCTCCCTGGATTCGAGGGCTGCGCTACGCTGCGGGGTTCGCTGGCCGCGCTCGCCTACGATTGTCGTGACTATGCTCAGCTTCTCGACGATACCCGGTACTACTGCGCGGCTCTGCGCGCCGGACGCGCGCAGGCGCAAGGGGCGGAACGCTGGTCCTACACCGAATACCTGCACAACGGCGTCGATTCGATCGCCTACGCGAACGTGTTCTGTTGCATGTCATTGCTCTGGGGGCTGGACATGGCGACGTTGCGCGCGCGTCCGGCGTTCCGCCAGGTCCTACGGCTCATTTCCGCGATAGGGCGCCTGCAGAACGATCTGCATGGACGCGAGAAGGACAGGTCGGGCGGCGAGGCCGACAACGCGGCGATCCTGCTGTCGCAGCGCTACCCGGCTATGCCTGTGGTAGAGTTCCTCAACGACGAGTTGGCCGGCCATACGCGCATGCTGCACCGGGTGATGGCGGAAGAATGCTTTCCGGCGCCGTGGGGACCGCTAATCGAGGCAATGGCGGCCCTCCGCGCCCAGTACTATCAGACCTCCACCAGCCGCTACCGCAATGACGCTGCGGGGGAATGCCAGTGTGCGCAGGCCTAAACGCGCGGCAAGCGGCGACATGCGCGCGCTGCCGTCGGTCAATGGCAAACAAGGATGGGCTTATAGCGATCTGGGAGGAGCTTCGGCATAGGCTTTCGGGTTGACCGGCTGCCATGAGTGGCGGCCTTCCTAAGCAAACCTCGTGTTGCCATCCATGCCGGGCCCGCTCCGATCCGTGTTGGGCAGGACAGGCCTCTCCATTCGCATTCGTGCGGAATGTACCATCGGCGCAATCAACCAACGAAAGCAAAAGCTATGACGATCAACCGCACGCCACGAATCCAGAGCCGGAACGACCTTCTCCGCTCGAGCTGGCTACCGGCAAGGTGCTCGTAACGCAAGGTATCCGCAGGCTTCCCGATCCCACCCGGTCCCGCATTGCCGACGCCGTGCAGGACTTTAACAGCTTCACGCCCGACAACGATCCCCATGACAAGTACGATTTTGGGGGCGATGCTGGCTGATGGACACGAGGTGTTCTGGAAAATCAACTACTACGTCAGCGATATGATGCATGGCTCCGAAGATCCGACCGACGCGATGCAAATCGTCCGTGTCCTCGCGATCATGCTGGCCGAGGAATACTAAGCCGGGGTGTCCTGCCGCGGGTAGAGAGATGCGGCAGCGGCGGGCAAAAGAGCTATACAGAGAAAATCTATCTTTGCTCACATTGTCACGCTTCGGCCGTCTGCTCGCCGGCCTGTTCCTGTTCCTCGGCGAGAATACCGACAATCGAAAGAACCCGGTTCCTGATTCGGGGCGACAGACGCAAAATGCCTTCAATCAGTCGGCGACCGTCAGCCGTCGACAGGTATGCGATACGTTCGTCAATCTCCGCGGCTTCTTGGTGGGGAACTCCGCTGCCCGGCTCCGGCAGGCCTTCGAAAAACCGCGCCACTGGCACATGCAGGCAACTTCCTATTTCATAGAGCATCGAAGCACTGACGCGGTTTTTGCCGCTTTCGTATTTTTGCATCTGTTGAAAGCTGACGCCGACGCCCTTGCCCAACTCGTTCTGCGATAAATTGGCTTGAATTCGGAGAATGCGGATCTGTTGTCCGACGTGGCGATCGACGGGATGGATCCTCGCATCCGATGGCGACGGCCTTTGCCGCGTGAAACTAGATTCGAAGTCTGTGATATCACTCATGCCGGCTCCCTTAAGGTCGCAAAAGGGCATGATAGGGGCAACCAGACGTCTCGACTTTCAAATTTGTGATGCGATTACATATTCTTGATGCGAAATTCACGAGTTTGGCGAGTTCTGCCGCAAAGCACGTCACCCGATTGCGCCCAGCTTTGGGAGCGATTCTGTCCGTCCGCTGCGCCGCGAACGGATCGCCATTGCGCGGTTGGCTGGAACACGTCGACCTTCAAACTGACCAACGGTCTGACAAGACGATACCGACTCGCGTCGAAACGCTTTTGTCGTCCCTTTATAGAACAAGTGTCGCGCCGAAAAATGTACACAATAGGGGATCAACGCTCCCGTTTCCCATCATGTTGGGGCCGATTTCGGCTCCGACAATTGCTGCCGCTGGTCGTCATTCAAGTATATCCGCAAAGGGCCAACGGTCGCACATTCACCCTCCCCTGGACCGGCAGCGTTCAAAGTCTTGCCAGACCCCATGGGCGCAGAGAACATGGTCGGCATATCGAGGCTGGTGCCTTCGCGGCGGGAACGCGCCGTCATGCCCGAGCCATGCGGCAAGGGTATCGTGCTCTGGACGCTGCGCTATGGTGATGAGGTGCGGGATGGGGAAAACTATTTTGCCGCAATCGATGATGAAGAGCCAGAAGCGGAACTGATGCCGCTCGTGCAACAGCTCATCAAGAAACAGACTCAGCGCTGGAGCCCGAAGATGGTCGCCGATCCGATGCAGGAGACGCTGCTTGACATTATCAACACAAAGAAGAAGCAATTGAAGAAACCGTCCAAAGCCATGCCGAAGAAGAAGGCTGAAGCTTTGACGGGCAATGTCATCAACATCATGGATGCGTTGCGCAAGTCCATCGAGAACGAACGGGGTTCAGGGAAGCAATCGACGAGATGACGACAAGACGCAAAGCCTCGATGCCGCTGCTCGACGAATCCGGCTCGACCCTTCAGTCACGCCAGGTGCGAAAGCGCGATCCCGCCCAGCCAAGCCTGCCCTTCGATCCGATGCCCGAGCGCATCGAGCCGTGCCTGGCGCTTTTGAAGCCGACACCACCGAAGGGAGCCGACTGGCTGTTCGAGGTGAAATGGGACGGCTACCGTCTGGCGCTCCACATCCATCGGAAGGATGTGAAGGTCATCACTCGCGGAGGCCACGACTGGACGCACCGCTTTCCGGCAATTGTCGATGCGGCGCGTGCACTCGGGGTCAACAGCGCCATTCTCGACGGCGAAGCCGTCGTGCTTGACAATCAAGGCCGCTCCGACTTCGGGGCATTGCAGCGCTCGCTTGGTGGCCGCGGCGGCAAAAAGGCGTCAGACGAAGCGATCCTATATGCGTTCGACCTTCTCTATCTTGACGGCCACGACTTGACTGGCACCGAGCTTTCGGTGCGGCGGCATCTGCTGGAGGATCTCATTTCACCGACGAGCGACGGCGCCGTTCGCCTGTCGCAGGAGATGGCCTTGGACGGCGAGGTCCTGCTGGAGCACGCATGCCGGGCAGGGCTTGAGGGCATTATCGCCAAGCACCGCGACCGGCCATATCGCTCCGGGCGCACCGGCGATTGGCAGAAGATCAAGTGCATCCAAAGCGAGAGCTTCATGGTCGTCGGCTATGAACAGTCGTCCTCGGCACGCGGCGGCATCGGTAGCCTGCTGCTCGCCGCGCGGAAAGGTTATGATTGGGCCTATGTCGGCTCGGTCGGAACCGGCTTCAACACGAAAGATGCCGAATACCTGCGCAAGACCCTCGATAAGCTGAAGACAGCCAGGCCGGTCGTGCCGCTGAAGGGCAAGAATCTCGTCTTTGCTCAGCCGACAATTATTGCCGAAATCGAGTTCCGCGGCTGGACACATGACGGCAGCCTTCGTCACGCCTCCTACAAGGGTCTAAGGGAAATCCAGGACAACGCCGCAGTCTTCGACATTGCCGAGCGGCCTGCGCCAAGCGAATAGAGCGCTCGAGGCTTTGGGGAGTACCGCATTACCTCCGGGGGAATAGTAGCCTGGCTCTCGGATGGATGGGAGGATTACTGCCAGCAGTTGACCGCCGTATGGAGACGCGGCGACCGTAAACAGGGGCTCGTCTTTCCATAACGCGTCTGACAACATTTCCCGCGTGCCAAGGTCGAAAATCGAACGCATATATGTTTCATTGAACGGATCGGACATATCGTAGTGAAGCTGGCAATCAATAGAGGCTACATGAAGCTTGGCTTCAGTCCGACGGGCATAGCCGTATAAGGCCATCAGAGAATTCCGTTCCTGCGCCTTGACCAACATCGAATATGCCCTTGCCATCACAGGCAACGTGCTGTCCGACATATTGGAGAATTCCGGGATCAGAGCGTTATTGACGATAACATTCAGGTTGATACATCGGCAATCAGGCTCCGTAACGAATCTCTTATATGTCAGAATTGACTAAAGCGATCTGAGAGCTGCCGCTCTGAAAGAGCCTCGATATCCTAGATTATTGCCGGCGGCCGGGGACGTCTGAATGTTTCCAGGCAATGACATTTGTGAGAAATTTTGTTTCTAGATCTGGTGATGTGCGCCAGGTGAATAACGGGTTCGGCCCGATGCGATGGCGCCGGGCAACTATGCTACCCGTTACATCTGGCTCACAACTTTCCTAAGCAATGACAAGCTCTCGGCCATCGACGAGCGACGATGGCGCTCTCGGCTTGACAGTGATCGCGTTATGTATGTTCGCCCCGACCATGGGGGGTCGGAAAGCGCTCTTGGAACGAAGGGTACCTGCGTGGGAATTCAGCCCGAGCGAAATAGCAGGTGCAATTGCCCAGAGAGCTCAGTTTCTCTAGCTGGCAGATCCATCGCCTTCGATCTGTCCATTATCAATCCGCGAACACGCGTCGACATGGAACGGGTGTCAACATGCGCTTTATAACGCCGTAGTCCGATTCTTATCATAGCTGCGCCCTAGATCGTATTTCGGCAGGACGCCGAAAGCCGCACGATACTCCTGAGAGAAGCGGCCCATCTGTATAAACCCCCAGCGACGCGCGATTTCACTGACCGTCGCAGATGGCGTGGCAGTTAAAAGATCGCGACGTGCGCCATCAAGGCGGAGCTGCCTCAGATAAGCCATTGGAGTGACGTTCAAAAAACGTCGAAAATTGATCTGAAGTGCCCGCACGCTGACGCCCGCTGCCGCTGCCATGTCCGCAATCGTGATAGGCATTGCGATATGTGCTCTGGCAAACTCCAGCGCTCTTCGAAGCTGGCGAGGCGCAATGGTCTGCACCGGCGATTTCGTCTGCGAAAACGTGTGAGGCAGATTCTGCACCATCAGCAGACAGAACATCTCTTGGAAGCTCGTCAGGGCAAGGGGAGAAACCTCTAGGTTTTGATCGGCGCAGATCTCATCTCGGAAGAAACGCATGAGTTTTAAAAGAGGTGCCGCCGGTCCCGCTGTCAGGTCCTGCAGGGGAGCGAATTCGAAATCGACAGGTGGCAGGCGTTCGAAGGTGCTGATCAGAGCGGCGTTTACTGCGCTCCTTGGGATGCAGAATCCCTCCGCAACAGAGCCTGCGTGAATGTTCACCGCGGAATAGCGGTCGGCCGTCGTCAGCAGTCCCGTGCAGGGCGTGATAGCATGACTTATGCCGCCTGTTGCCAGGTCATAGCAGGTTCCATGCTCGACAAAGAACATGAAGTCATCATTCTCGATCGTGACGGAAAAGGCGCGGTCCGTTGAAGTCGATCCCGTCCAGCCCACCATCTCGCCGGCGCCATGGACACCGAATGAGAAAAGACCGCGGCTATCGCTACTGAGAGGCCGATAGAAATTGTCGTGCTTTTCACCGTTAAGCCATTCGGAGACCTCACTGGTTGTGAGCGACGTCGCCTCGAGCTTAAGCGTCAGAATTTCGGTCAACTTGCTCCACCAAATTCACTGTTTTGTCGCGCGCTTGGAGTGACGGCAAACAACTGGCCCCCTGTCAGCTTCTAATGAAAAATTGATTGACCTCAAATAGCCATTTCAGGCTATTTCGCGCATGTCTCTTCCTCGGACGAAGCTATTTGACCTTTGAGCAAGCGGGCCGCTCATGGCGCGAGCAAGACGCGTATCAGTGACGACAAACCAAGAAGCAATTCGCCAGTTTCGCTCGCCATGATCGACAGCCTCGGCGATCAGACCGTCTCGGCAACTTCGTCGCCCATCCACTGCTTGTCCTCGGCGATGATATGACAACCGACCACATATCGCCGGCAGGCCAGATATCCGCCGGCAGCGAAGCGGGCAGGCATTTGATCGTCGAGGGCAATCCTGCAGACGACCCTGAACGTCTATGCCACCCGACGCGGAAGCTGGAAAGCGATGGTCAAAGGACTTTCCCACAACGGAATGGCGGCCAACCTCCTCATCGACGGCCGATCCGCGCGCCACACGATCCATAGCGCTTAAGGCGAGGTAGGCCCGTTATGGGAGGTAGGCCAACGATATCAAAAGGCGGACTGGATACGGTGATCGTTGCAGGAGAACGCTAGGGCGCCGGCTCGTCGCGGGATTGGGCTGCAAAGGGCGCCGGTCTCTTGGGCGCCGGGGCGATCCTGATCGAGGCGAAGCTTTCTTGGCTTCCGGATCCGCAGAGCGCTGATGAGCCCCGCAAGGCCCACGCCGCCGCCTTCGCCCGCACTACCGCGGGGTCTCCGACAATTGGATTGGCCAGACGCTTCATTGTCGCGACAGCGTCGTCCTCATCCACCGTCATGAATGCGTCGGCAACACGCGCCAGTATCCGCCAGGCGACAGCGACGGCTCGTAGCATTCGAGCATCGCCACGACGTGTCGGAGACGATAATCCACTCATTGGCCTCGGCGACCCCTGCAGCCTCCTTAACGGAATCATCGTAGGTTCCGGCGACCCTGATCATCTCCGCTCCTCATCTGGCAATCAAACGCAATCCTTGGTCTGACAACATCGTCGCCAGTCGGTGGATGGAGGTTTGGACGCCGGAAACGGTCTTCGCCATCCGGCCGTCCTGCTGCGATGCTCTGTCGAAACAGAAGCTCAGCAACGTAATCGCCGCCATCAGGAGCACTGTGAGCAGAGCCGACTGGGTTATGGTGGTTGGTTCAAATGGCACGCAATAGAGCAGCATGTTGCCAAAGGCGAAGGTGAAGAGGCTCGTGCGACCGAAGAACGTTAGCGATCTCCACAGCGCGGTCGGCGCAATCGACTGGCGCAGGGTAAGCAGGACAGCGGCGGCCGTAACGGCAAAAGCACCGAGAATGCCGGCGGCGAAGTAAAGCGGATGGCTGTCCAGTCGAATGGCCATGTTCCCAAGGCCTCTCTTCGTTTCGCTATCGAGTATCCACGCGCCCGCGATGAGCGACAGTCCGGTGCCAAGGAGCACAAGCCAAGCGCGCCGAGTCATCCCTGCGGCCACACCCGAAGCCGAGCCCATCAGAATTTTCCCGAGGGCCATTCCGGATATGACAAGCGTCATGCCATGCAGGACGGAGGGGCCACCGAGCTTGGCTCCCCCTATTCCGAACAGGAACATCGCGAGACGGTCCACTTCCGTTGGCAAGCCAAATACTACGGGGCTTGGCAGCCCGCGCAAGACCGGATGAAGAATGTGAATGGCGACGGCCAGGATCAGAAGCGGAACTAGGCCCAGGCGATTGCGCGTCCATAAAAGGGCGGGAGCCACAGTCAGTGCGATTGCGTAAAACTTCAGAATGTCAGTGAATGGGGTCACCCCCAGCATGAAGATCGTCGATAGGGAAAAGAAGAACGAGTATTCCGACTTCGCGAAAAAAAGAACGACGACGGAAAGACTGTATAACAGCCAGCATTGAATGGCCCGCGACCACAGACGAGCGATCGATATACTGCGCTTGTCGGTATCAAATCGTGGTCTGTATACGACTTCAAGCATCGTTCCGAAAAGAACAATGAACGTTGGCGTTGCAAGCGCCATCATTAATTTAAGACCATCAACATAGGCTCCCTTAAAAACGTCTGCCAATTTGGACACCGCCAAGACGTGACTTCCCATAGCCAGGAAAATCGCACATGAACGAGCCACATCGATCCCAACTATCCGATTTATCTTCATATTTACTCTCATGCTCCGGCAATTCGGCGCCTTGATTTTCAGTTTCGACCTCTAATAAGCATCTCCGAAAGATCGGTAAAATTGATTGGTTGGATCGCAATGATCTAAGCAATGGATGGTGGAAGGCGTTTTGAGGGTCTTCGCGGGCAGTTTCACTCCTGTCCTTGGCGTAGCGCGACAAATCACGCCAACAGCCGGCGCGCCATTTTTCAAAACTCTCCTCTGCGAAGCGGTCCTCGCCGCACGAGCATGAAAACACTCCTTGCTATGGCTGCCGTCCCATCATGACGGAATGGAAAAGCACGGGCGATAAACTCCAGTACAACGGCACTCGCAGCCCACATGTTCAGCGCGATGACCGATGGCGCTTCTTCCGCCGCGCACTCGTCACGACAGTCAGGCTAATATGTTCACATCATTTCTGACTGCGTGCATATCGTGGGTCATCTGGAAGCTCTGGCGAGGACGGCTGGGCCTACGTGCAGGCTGATGTCTGCCCACACTCGCTCGATAGCCACAGTAGGGAAAATCCGCCTGCAAGGCTCGCAGCAAGTAAGCATATCTGCCCATGACGGTGCTTCGTCTCTTGCAAAATTCTCACGCAAGAGGGACTTTCGACAAAGTGCCGTGCCGCTTCGCAGTTCCGCCCGGTACCGGCTAGGTTGCCTGTTTTAACGAACGTCAAGTTTTCCGTACATGAGATTGGAACATGATCAAATCCGAACTTATCGAAATTGTCGCTCATCGCAGACCCTTTCTGCATTTGAAGGATGCGGAAAGGATCGTTGATGCGATCCTCGAGGAAATGGCTGAAGCGCTGATGCGTGGCGACAGGGTTGAGCTAATACCGCGTCCCGTTTAACTTGACTCTTTGGCCTTCCCAAAACGCGGTGAATCTGAATCTCTGGAGCAAACCGGAGGTCTGCGATGCGATCAGGGATTTCATTGCGTGAGGATTTTGACGGAGAAGGTCTGCGGCGGCTGGCGCGGCAGACGAAGGACGCCGCCCAGGCACGACGTTTGTTGGCGCTCGCGTCGATCTATGACGGAGGCTCGCGTTCCGATGCCGCCCGTCTCG
>NZ_JARWGH010000052.1:0-28183 GCF_036528765.1 Rhizobium sp. BR 362
CCTGCCGCCGAAGCCCGTCGTGTGCTCAAGCGGCTTGAATTCCACCACACGCCGAAACACGCAAGTTGGCTGAATATGGTCGAGATCGAGATTGGCGTTTTGAAAAGCCAATGCCTCGACCGCAGGATCGACGACAAACACAGGATGATTGCAGAGATCAATGCTTGGCAGCAGCAGAGAAACGCGCAAAGGGCACAAATCCAATGGATGTTCACCACCGAAAAAGCCCGTGAAAAACTCCACAAGGCCTATCCAGTCAAAGAGTCATAATCTCTGCGGAGGGGTACTAGATGGTTAGTGAAGAAGCACGACCCGGTTGATCCGTCTCTGGCCGCGTCCGTCGAGGCCCTTTGCCGCGATGCACATAAGGATCACGACTGGAGGGCCGGCCGGGGTCCTCGCAGGCTCAGCAACCGAAAACTCGAGAACATCGAGCGGTGGCTGGAGTTGCCAATGCGCACCCCGCCATCCATTCCCCTCGAAGACGTCGATTGGGAAGTCGGTCCATGGCTGTCATCCTGGGAGATCTCGCTGCCGCCCGATCGGCCGCGTTATTTTCACCATGACAACTTATGCGGCAGAACCTGGCTGCTTTCGGGAGAGGAGCCATTAGGCGACATGGACGATGATGACGAGTTTCCAGCTTATGAAGAGCACGACAATACGGCGGAAATCGCCAAAAATCTGGTCGCCTGCTGGCCCAATCCGCCGAAAGAGATTGCGGCTACGGTCGGCGTTACCCTGCGACAACTCCAATGGTTTCTCTCGGAACGCTCCTCCCTGGACAGAACGGCCCGCTACGACCTTTCACGCCTGTTGGGCGTCGCGTATGACGAGCGGATGGGCGGCTACACTCCTTCGGGACCTTACGTCCTGATCGCCAGAAAAGCACAGGCGCTCGACGCGATCTATCAGGAGATTTCCGGCGGTGGTGATGCTTGTCCTTGTGAACTCGTTCCCGCGCAGGGAGAGGCAGATCCGAGCTGGCGATACGTCTTGATCAATGCATATGGAACGCCGCCGACCGTTGTCATGGCGCGCCGTGGCGAGGCAATCGCGGAGCGCCTTCCCGACCTGATCATGAACTACGAGGGCATTCGGCCGGTCTCCCCTACTTTTTACCGGGATGTGGTCACCACCTGCGCCCGCGCCTGCCAAACCCCTCAAGCGAATGTCCGGGAGATGACAGAATTCGCGAAACGGTATGAACGGCACTGGATTGATTGCGCGTGGCTACCGGATTGAATTTTCTGGTAGCACGTGAGCTCTGATGTTTGAGCGCGTTCGAACATACCAGCCTGGTTTCTTTGCACCCCTCCTTCCATAGGGAAAATGGAAGGTGCCGCTTTAACTCATCGTTTTCCGCGACCGTACAGCTCGATGTCAGCGACGGCGTCAGTCTTCCTTGCCTGGATGTTATCGCCATTTCCGTCAGCAAGGCGCTTTTGTGGCATACGGTCGAGGCCCGGTCTGGCAATCGAATCTACGACCTGGCCTGCCTTGGAGAAGAGGCAGCCCGGCTAGCGGCTGATCTCTACAGCTTCTTGAACCATCACCTCTTCGAATTGATCGGCTCAGACGTCGGTCATTTGAGCGAGGTGGACACGAGACTACAGTCTGTTGTCGAGGGTAGCCCGCAGGCAATATTTAGCGCAAGCAGACCTTTCCCATGCGATTTGGGGCGTTAGAGTCAATCACTCTTCTGAAACGGCCGTCTCCTCCTAAATAACGAGGTCTAATGAAAGATCCCAACGGGGCCCGTGGATCGACTTCTCCGCCCGCGTCGGTTTCTGGTTCGGCTCCCAGCGGCAGCCATTGTGCGCTCCTTCCAGACAGGAGGAGCTCGCCGGTAAATTCTTCAGGAGGCGGATGCGATCTTCACGTTTCCGCCATGTCCGCCTCCCCCAAAGACCCGGTGTTCGCCGAATGCGGAGCGGATCTGCCCATGAGGGCCGGGCAGGCCTATTTCGGGGAAGAGCAACTCGCAAACCCGGTAGGCTTCTTCCAGGTGCGGATAGCCGGAGGCGATGACGGTATCGATCCCGAGCTCCTGATATTCCCGGAGACGTTCCGCGATGGTCTTCGGAGATCCGACCAGTGCGGTCCCCGCACCCGTGCGGACGAGACCAATCCCCGCCCAGAGATTGGGAGAGACTTCGAGCTTTTCGCGGCGTCCCTGATGCAGGGCGACCATGCGCGCCTGGCCGACCGAATCCGAGCTCTTCGCGAACACTTCCTGCGCTGCGGCAATCGTTTCGTCGGAAAGCTTGGAAATCAGCCGGTCGGCCGCGGCCCAGGCCTCTTCATCGGTCTCGCGAACGATGAAGTGAAGACGGATGCCGAAGCTGACGTGCTTGCCCTTCGCCGCGGCGGCCTGGCGGACCTTGGCAATCTTCTCTGCCACTTGCGCCGGCGGTTCGCCCCAGGTCAGGTACTTGTCGGTGATACCGCCGGAAAACGCAATTGCAGCGTCGGACGATCCGCCGAAATAGAGCGGAGGGCGCGGTTCCTGTATAGGCGGCAGGCCAAGTCTCGCATCGATGGCCTTGATATACTTGCCGTCGAGGTTGGCCTTTCCGGTCTCGACCAGCGAGTTGAACACCTGGAAGAACTCGCCCGCATGATCGTAGCGTTCGTCATGCGGCAGGAAAATGCCGTCACCGGCGAGCTCCTGGGCACTGCCGCCGACCACGATGTTAATCAGCAGGCGGCCATTGGAAACGCGGTCGAGCGTCGCGGCAAGGCGCGCATAATAAGCCGGCGATGCCGTACCCGGCCGAATGGCCACCAGAAATTTCAGTCGCTCGGTATGGGCGGCGAGATCGGCGGCCAGAATGAAGGATTCTTCGCACGCCGCCCCCGTTGGGATAAGCACGCCGGAATATCCCAGCCGGTCGGCAGCCTTCGCGATTTCGCGGAAATAGGCGGGATCCGCCGGGCGGCTGAGATCGTCCGACCCCAGATACGCACCGTCACCGGACGAAGGGATGAACCAAAGAAAGTCGAGAGGCCTATCGATTACCGTCATTCCCATTCCTGTCAAAAGCGGCAGAACCGTTACAGATTTTCTCGATATTATTAAATTCTATAGTTTTCATAAGCAATTTTCTTCCAACTATCGTGCGGCTTTCGAAAAGATCGGTTCTCTTGCGGCGGTCTTAGTGACCGAAGTGATCAGTAAGTGTCTGTCTGATACGGTTCGCACCGAACACGGCGTGTTCGGTGACCTGGGGCAGACCCATCAGTTCACCAGAGGTTCCTCGGCCAAGGGGCCGGCAATGAGCACATTAGACACGGCTTCACTCCCTCGAGAGATCGAATGTGCTTTACCATTGCAGGCGATACCGAGCCACGTCGGGCAGGGCTGCAGGAGGCCGGCGACGCTAAGGTCGCGTAAAAAGTCCTGGCTCTCGAGAATAGCGCCATGCCCCGGCCCTGTTGTCACGACGATGGCCTCGACCATGATTTCCCGACTATCTCGCCTGTGCCGTTGTCGTAGGCTCACCTTGAAGCTGGAGCCGGTTCTCTCAACCGCCGCTACTGAAGCGGCGAGGATCTCAAGTTTGCCGCTGGAGAGCTCATCATTGATGACATCCTCCACCTGCGGCGGATGCGGAAGCGGTGGACGTCCCAGAACGGCCTGACATGGCGGGCGATCGGCCGGCGTTCGGCCATCGGCAAAGCGGCCCACACTTCTTGTCCCTGCAAGCGAACAGCATCGAGCACACAGTGCCAGGACAGTCCCTTGGCCTCAGCCTTCCTGTCCGCTGTGCGCACGTGCCGCAAGAGGCGGCTCGCCGTCATTGCGGGTTCCGTCACGAGATCGCCCAGCGCCTCCTGTCCGGCCGGCTGTGCCCGCGCGAACGAAGACCGCGCCGAGAGATGGATGATGTGGCCATAACGTCCGCGACGCTTCAGCGATGCCACGACGTCTGCCCGGTCCGTCCGTTCCCGATAATCAGCACATGGTCGGTCGCCGCGATGGGGCCAGCGCACCAGCGACCGTGACATCCATGACGAGTTTGCCGTCTCCGCGCAACGGCACGAGGACGTGGGCAAAGCCGGCGGCGGATGGCTGACGGCAAGGACCAGGAAATCGGCTCGAATCTCGGATCAGTCGGCAGCCTGCAAGCGATATTCCTGACCGTCTCGGCCAACTGTCTGGATTGTGGCTCGGCAGTGCACGATCCGACCCTCTGCGATCAAGGGGCGCAGTCGGGCAGCCACATAGTCACCGAAAACGGAACGCCAGGGATAAGGCAGGCCATCTCGACCGATCAGTCTTTCGTCGGCAACCTCGGTCGAACACTCTGCGAGCAGTTCAGGAAATCGTCGGGTCGCTCCGGAAAGAGTGTCATCTTACCTGCGGAGACGTTTATCCGGTGCGCAGGGTCGTTTGTACCATAGGCCAGACCCGTCACCGATATCAGAGCGCCAAGGCGATCTCATTCGGATCTCCACAGAATTCGATAGGTAATCTGAAAATCAGAGGGCGCCATGCCGCGGGGGCAGGATGCCATTCAGATAGAAGTTTCCGATATGGTGATATTTCCAGCGCACCGGATCATGCAGGGAATGCGTGCGGGCATTACGCCAAAAGCGGTCGAGCCCATAGCCTTCGAGCGTCGAGCGCGCACCACCGAACTCGATAAGCTTGGTGGCGGCAAGCTGTGCCACTTCCGTCCCGAGCGCCTTAACCTCCGCGACAGCAACGGATGCCTGCGCTACGCTCGCCGCCGTCGGTTCTGCGATGGCGCGGTCGATGATCCGCCCCGCCCTTTTGAGCAGCGCGTCGGCCGCATGCACTCTGATCGCGACGTCGCCGACGCCATGTATGGTGTGCGGATCCTCATAACCGTGCTCGATCGTCAGTTCAAAAAATGGCCGTGCATGGGCACGAACGTAGGAAATCGTCTCCGCGAGCGCCCCGCGCGCGATGCCGACTTGCACAGCAGCATGGATTATCTGCGCAAAAGGACCCATCGGCGTCGGCTGTTCGAAGCTTCCATCATGGTCAACGATCTGAAACGGCGCCACCTCGACGTCGTCGAAGGTGACGGTCCCGCTCCCTGTCGAACGCTGCCCGAAGGACGACCAGTCGTCGACGAAGCCGAGCCCCGGAGCAGCCCGGTCCATGAAGACCAAATGGACGCGGCCATTCGGTCCCTTCGCCACAGCGACGACGATATGGGCGAACAGTGAGCCGGTCGCGTAAAACTTCTGGCCGTTCAGATAGAGTTTTCCGTCGCGCTCGGCGAAATGCGTCTTAAAGTCGACCGGCGTCTTCGTGCCGATCTCTGTGAAGGCGTTGCCAAGACGGTCACCCTGCAGCACGCCCCGGAAATAGTGCTGCTTCTGCTCCTCGCTGCCGGTCAGTCGCAGCGCCTCTACCATGTAGAAATGATTTTGCGGGATCTGCCCGATTGAAGAGTCCGCAGCCGAGATGATGGCGGTGACCTCGGCCAGCGTCACCGCAGAGACGCCGGCGCCGCCATATTCCTTCGGGATGGTGATTGCCCAGAGACCGCTTTGCGAGAAGCGGTCGATCTCCGCAAGCGGAAGGCGTCGTTCGCGGTCGCGCTGAGCGGCACCGACCGCGAATTCAAGCGCAAGGTCCGTCGCGATCTGGATGGCCTCCGCATCATCGCGGATGACATGGGCCAGGCCCCCGCGCGCGGCTATGCGCGGCGCGGGACGGCCGGCGGTGAGCGCTGCATCCCGGTGCAGCTTGCGATCATTTGTGCTCATCTTGGGGTCAGTTCCAGGCGTGGCGCGGCGGGTGGACGCGGTTCAGATAATAATTGCCGACATGGTAGAACTTCCAGCGCACTGGATCATGCAGCGTATGGACGCGGGCATTGCGCCAGTGGCGGTCAAGTCCGTGCTCGGCGAGGGTCGAGCGGGTTCCTGCAAGTTCGAACAGCTTGTTCGTTGACAGGATCGCAATCTCCGTCGTCAGAACCTTGGACTCGCCTGTCTTGATCGTTGCTTCCGAGACCGTCTCCAGCGTCGGATTGGCGCGCGCCACATCGATGGCGTGCCCGGCGATCTCTAGCAGCGCTTCGGCCGCATGCAGCTTGATCTTCAGGTCGCCGATCTGGGCAATGGTGAAGAGGTCTTCGCCGGCGGTCGCCTTGCCGCTGTCGATCCAAGGCCGGCTATACTTGCTGACGAACTCGATCGTATCGTCGATCGTGCCCCGGGCGATGCCGACATCGATCGCCGACTGGATGATCTGCGAGACAGGGCCGCCGACTGTCGGATGGTCGAAAGAGGTGACCTTCAGCGCCCGAGCCTTAGGCACGCGCACGTTTTCGATCTTAACCGAACCCGACGCGGTGGTGCGCTGACCGAAGCTCGACCAGTTGTTGGTGACGGTGAGACCGGGGGCGTCGCGGTCGGCAAAGACGAGATAGCCCTGGCCAGTCTCGTCGACGCCGACGATCGGCACGATATGGGCAAGGAGCGCGCCAGTCGTGTAGAATTTCTCTCCGTTGACGACCACGTCGTCGCCATCATGAACGACCTTGGTCTCGAAATCGGCGACGGTCTTGCTCTTCAGTTCGGAGAAGGCGTTGCCGTAACGGATCCCTTCGAGCGCCCAGCCGAAGAACAGTTTCTTCTGCCCTTCCGTGCCGTCGAGATCGACGGTCGCGACGATCGCCAGATGGTTCTGAGTGATCTGCGCGATGGCCGGATCGGCCGCAGCGATGATGGCGATCACCTTTGCGAGCGTGGCATAGGAGACTTCCGGACCGCCATAAGCTTTCGGCACGTTGATGCTCCAGAGACCGCTTTGCGAATACGCGTCGAGCTCGGCGATCGGAAGCAGTCCCTCCCGGTCACGCAGCGCCGCCCCGACCTTGAAGCTCGCGGCCAGCTTCTCGGCTATCTGGATAGCCTCCTCTTCGCTCCTGATCACATGCGCCGGCTTGACCGGGCGCGGACGGGGCGACAATGGGTCTGTTGAATTGACGCGCGGATGGACGCTGTGATCAATCTTGGTCTCGGTGATGCTTCCCATAAGGAAAAACCTCGTCGGTTAAGGACCTCAGCTGGCATTGGCCAGCGTAATTGCCTGGTTGCGTTTGAAGGATTCGATGTCGCGGTAACGGTCGGCCGGATGGGCCTTGGGCAAATGGGGTCCCTCGCCGAACAGCTTCTCCCGCAGCGTTCCGGGGCGATAGCCGGTCGGATAGACCCCGCGCTTCTGTAGTTCCGGCACCAGATAGCCGACGATATCCTCAAAGGTCTCGGGAGTTACGGCATAGGCGAGGTTGAAGCCGTCAACGTCGGTCTCCTCAACCCAGGCCTGCAGCTCGTCGGCTATGGTGGAGGGCGATCCCACGACCACCGGTCCCATACCGCCGATACCGCCCCATTCGGCGAGCTCCCTGATCGTCCAGCGCTTATTCGGATCGCCTTCCGAAAGGCTCTCGATCGCCGAGTGGATGGCGTTGGTCTCGACCTTGCGCACGAGGTCGTCCGGTGCGTAGCGCGAAAAGTCGACGCCTGTCCAGCCGGACATGAAAACCAGCGAGCCATCATAGGAAACGTAATCGAGATAGTCGCGGAATTTGGCGCGCGCCTTCTCGTCGGTTTCGTCCACGATGACGGTCATCAGATTGTAGATGCGGAACTTCGACGCATCGCGCCCGACGGTCGCCGCCCGCAGCCGGACATCACGCACATAGTTCTTCAGAATGGTCCTGGTCTGTGCCGCAACGAAGACGCATTCTGCATGCTCCGCCGCGAATTGCTTGCCCGGCCCGGAAGCACCGGCCTGATAGAGCACCGGGGTACGCTGCGGCGACGGCTCGGTCAGGGCGTAGCCCGGCACTTCGAAGAAGCGGCCCTTATGGCCGATCTCGTGCACCTTCGACGGATCGGTAAAGATGCGTTTCTCGCGGTCGCGCAGTACGGCACCTTCTTCCCAGGAACCCTCAAGGAGCTTGTAGATGACCTCGAGATATTCGCTCGCCACTTCGTAGCGGTTATCATGCGCACGCAATCCGCCTTGTCCAATGTTCTTGGCACCGCTCTCCAGATAGGAGGTCACGATATTCCAGCCGACGCGCCCCTTTGTCAGGTGGTCGGCGGTGGCCAGACGCCGTGCGAAGGGATAGGGGTGCTCAAACGAGATCGAGGCGGTGATGCCGATGCCGAGATGTTCGGTGGCTAGCGCAATCGGGACCGCGAGTTGGATCGGATCATTAACCGGAATCTGCGCCGCCTGTTGGATGGCGTGGTAGTTGTTGCCCTTGTAGACGTCGTAGTAGCCGATCACGTCAGCGATGAAGATGCCATCGAAGACCCCCTTTTCGAGCGTCCTCGCAAGACCTTGCCAGTAGTCCAGATCCTTGTATTTCCAGGATCTGTCCCGGGGATGCGCCCAAAGCCCGGGCGACTGGTGACCCACGCAGTTCATGTCGAAGGCGTTGAAATGTATCTGCTTGGTCATTCCTCGATCCCATCCGAATTTCAGGCTTGGCCCCGAAGCATCCAGACACTGCACATATTTAACAGTTATTATATGTTTTTTATAGACTATTTCGTGCAATTTTTTTCTCGGAGTTTGATGGGCAGTGAATGGCTCTCGTCTCGGTTATCGCGCTGATCGGCCTTATTTGACAGCATCCGCTCGTGCGTCGCCACTTCGGCTCTAGCCGCTCGAAGCGTCGCGCCCGAAAAGAAATTCTATGTTTTTTGTGTACTTTAAATTCCTGTTGGTTAACGGCAGGAGTTATCTGGCGAATGATCCCCCAAAGGCCGACGCGGGTGCCACACGGAATACCGCTCCGTGGTCATTCCTGCGGCCCGCACCATCGCAACCGAGGATCAATTCATGTCCGACCCCATCATCGACCAAGCATATCGCCGCCGCACGGTCTTGAAGACCATGCTGGCATCAGGAGCGCTTCCTCTTCTCTCATCGGGCGTCTTGTCCTCCGCCCTGGCCGCAGGCAATCGGTTCGCCGGACACACCCTCAATCTCCTGATCATTCAGCCGCATGTCGTCACAGGCAAGAAGATCTCCGAGGATTTCGAGAAGCTTACGGGTGCGAGGGTCAACGTAACCGCCGTTCCCTACGACCAGGTCAGCGTCAAGGCGACCCTCGACTTTCAATCTGGAGCCGGTGAATTCGACGTCATCGACTATTTCTATACCTACAAGGGCCAGTTGGCCGAGGACGGCGTGATCGAGGACGTCACTGACTTGATCGAGAAAGACAAGGCGGAAATCCAACCCGACGACTTCATCCAGACGATCTATGACCAGTACACGCTGCATGAAGGCCGTCGCTATGGCCTGCCTTATGACGGCGACAGCCACCTTCTGTTCTACAACAAGGAACTCTTCGATCGTTATGGCCTCAAGCCAGCAACGACCTGGGACGAATACAATGAAAACGCCAAGATCATCACCGACGCGGAATCCAAGAACGGTATCTACGGTGCTGCAGTCCTGGGCGCGAAGATCCCGGTGATCATCCTGTCGACCTATGCCAACCGCCTCACCGGCTTTGGCGGCAACTTCCTGAAAGCAGACGGCACCTCGGCCCTCGACAGCGCCGAAGCCGTGGAGGCGCTGAAGTCGCTCCTCGCATCCGCACCGCATGCATTGCCGACGCCGCTCGAGACGCGCTTCGAGGAAGGTCTACCCGCCTTCCTCAGCGGTAAGGCCGCCCAGATCGACTTTTGGACTGACCTCGGCGGCTACGTCCAGGATCCCAAGGGCTCGAAGATCGTCGACAAGTGGGGCGTCACCCGCATTCCAGTCGGTGGCGCCAACAAGACACCGCGTCTTGCCTTCAACGCCGGTTTCGGCTTCGCAATCACCAGCGGGTCGAAGAACAAGGACGCCGCCTGGGAACTGATCAAGCTCGCGACCAGCAAGGGCTACCACGAACAACTGCTCACGCTGACCGGCTCCGGTATCGATCCCGACCGTCACTCCGGCCTTAACTCCGAAAAGTTCAAGGCCTTCCAGCCGCTCGTCCAGCCGCTGCTGGCAGACGGTGCACTTGAAAACAGCCTCGCCTGGCCCACGGCCGTTTATGCCCCGAAGCTGGAAAACGCGCTGACCGATGAACTCTCCCTCGCCCTTGCCGGGACCAAAAGTGCCGAACAGGCGATCGCCGATGCCCATAAGTCCTGGACGAACATCATCGAAGCCAATGGCTGATCATTGAGCCCCGGCCCACCTGCGGACGTCGTACACCAGTCCCAAAGGCGTGGCTCGCGGCCGAGGGGGCACGCCTTTCCAGAGAAGAACGACGAAGACCACAGGCACGATGACATGACTGCGATCGATTTCCCCCCCGCTCGAAGACGCGCCGCCTCAACGACGGCAGATCACGGTATTTCGGCACACCGGGTCATCGGTTGGCTGTGGATCTCTCCGATCTTGCTCGGGCTCGCCTCGACCCTGGTCTATCCCACACTCTTCCTGGTGGCCCTTGCGCTCAGCAAAAGCACGCTCGGGAAACCCTTCCGCAGCTTTGTCGGATTGCGACATGTGCGGGACGTCCTCCAGGATCCGCTGTTTGTGACCTCTCTGACCAAGAGCATCGCCTATGCTTTCATCACGGCGAGTACCCAGCTGGCTATCGGCTTTTTGATCGCCTTGCTCTTCAGCCAGCTCCTGAAGGCCGGACGGTTCCTGGTAAGCCTGATCCTGCTGCCGCTCATGACGCCGCCGGTGATGGTGGGAGTCGCATGGAAGTTGATCCTCGCGCCGGCCGGAGGGCTCCTGAACGGGGTGCTCCTGAACCTTGGCATTGTCGACGCGCCCGTAAGCTTCCTGGGCGATCCTGTCTTTGCCTGGTTCGCGATCGCGGTTGCCGATGTCTGGCAATGGACGCCCTTCGTCGTCATCCTTAGCTTCGCCGCCCTTTCGACCATTCCCGAAGGCGTCCACGAGGCATCGATCATTGATGGAGCATCACCTCTGCAACGCTTCTGGCACATCACGCTTCCGCTCGTGGCGGCGCCGCTCTCCTCAATCTATCTCCTGAAGCTCATTCTCTCCTTCAAGGTCTTCGACCTCGTCTATGTCCTGACGTTCGGCGGTCCGGGCTTTGCCACTACGACGACCGGCTTCTCCATCTATCGCCGCGCATTGGAACAGTTCGATGTCGCCCGCGCCGCCGCCGAGACCCTGATCTATAGTCTGGTAATTGGCGCAGTGCTCTGGCCCGTCATCCGCATTCACCAGCATCTCGAGAGGAAAGACGCATGAAGATCAACCGCTCCGACATTCTGCTCGTTGCCGCGACCGCGCCGATCTTCATCTTCTTCACTCTGCCGATCGCGTATCTCATCTCGGTTTCTTTCAAGACCAAAGACGACGTGCTGAGCGGGCACTTCCTGCCGACAAGCCCGACGCTCGACAATTGGCCGGCCGCCTTCGAGGCTGCCTGTCTTTCAGGATTCATAGCCAACTCCGTTGCCGTATCGCTGCTCGCCGGCGCCCTGACGTTGCTGCTCACCCTCCCCGCCGCCTACGCCGTGCTGCGACTCGGCATCGGTGGCAAGTGGCTCGGTGATCTCACTCTGTCGAGCTACATGGCGCCACCGATCGTGGCTCTGATTCCCCTGTTCTATCTTCTCAAGGCAACCGGGCTCCTCAACACGCATGCCGGACTTGTGATGCTCTACGGCTTTGCCAATATTCCCGTCGCCTTCTGGCTTCTCACGCCTTTTCTCCGGCGCATGCCGCTGGAGATTGAACAGGCGGCAGCAGTCGACGGAGCCGGCCCCTTCCGGATCCTTGTCCATATCGTCGTGCCGATCATTGTGCCAGGCATCGTGGCGACGCTGATCATTGTCTCGGTCCTCGCCTATAACGAGTTCCTCTTTGCCTCCGCCTTCACCTTTTCCGACGAGACGCGCACGCTTCCCGTCGGCATCTCGCTCTTCCAGGGGGATCGGCTGGTCAATTTCGGACAGATGGCGGCTGCTTCTCTCGCGGGCATCGCACCAGTCTATCTGGTGGCACTCTTCCTGCAGCGTTATCTCGTTGCAGGTCTTGCCCATGGCGGCCTCAAATGACGACTGGACACGGTGCAAGCACGAGAATTCCGAGGAGTGGGCGGGATTGTTCCTCCGAGCCGTCACCCTCGCTAGAGAAGCTCGGGCGCATCCATACCCGCCTCAGTCTTATGACAAAGGGAGTGAACTGCTTCGTCGCCAGATCCGAGGCGAGCATCTCGCATGCGTACCGGCGTGTTCTTTTCGCATACCTGAACCGCTTCCCGTGACAGTGATCCGCCCCCCGCGCAAGATCTCTTATTTAGCTTCGAACGAGTTCAGCAATATTGACCTCAAGCCCAACTTGATAGCCGCAAGATAGTTTCATAAGTCGGGGAGACCTGCCCATTTCTCGATTCGATAAGGCAGAAGTTAATATACCCGCCCCCCGCCGGAGGGGGTTTAAGGCGAGCTCCGCCTGCGTTCTGAGCTTCTGACCTGCTGGTGCGATGGGAAGATATTTCTCGTTCATCGACCCTCTACTCGAATTCCGGTTAGTCCTGCACTTCCCGATGCGAATTACAGATTCCTAATGCCATCCAATGATTCCGAGCTCAACAGCTTTCAATGCAGCAGCCATTCTGCTGCTGCAGTTTAGCTTTCGCATGGCATTCCTAAGATGAAAATTTGCCGTGTGCTCCGATATGCTCAATGTCTTCCCGATCGCCCACGATGATTTACCTTTCGCAGTCCATGCGAGGCATGCTTTTTCGCGGTTTGAGATGGCTGGATATTCCGTGTTCATGGCCGAGTTTTGCATCGTGCGGTTCCTAGGTGGAGTCTTGAGCCGGCGAGAGGTTCGGAAGGGACAATGCGCTTGTCACCGTGATCGATCCCAAAGCGAGACTCAAGAACCGTGCCAAATCGTCAACTGTGGCGCCAAATGCGCTAGAACCTCAGTGGCGGGGCCGGTAAGTGTCAATAAAAATCGGTTTCGATGGCGAGATGAGCAATCTCTGAACCGACTCACGACAGCGACTGTCGGTTGAACCGGCCGCCTGACCAAAGTACCCCCTTAAAAAGGAGAGCCTTTCGTGTCGAAGGGCCGGATGTCGCAGCGAAAGCGCTGGCGATCTCGCAACAGCCGGCGGCCGTCATCATTCATATCACCGCCGCCAAGCCTGACGGGGCAGCCGCCGGCAACTGTTTAGGCAAGCCGAGGTTGGCATGGAGCGTCTCTTCTCCGCCTTCGGTGCGGATACACGCCCCGCTCCTGCAAAAGCGGCACGACCTTTCCGACGAATTCGTCAAAGCCGCCAGGAGGTAAATGCGGCGCGAAGACGAATCCATGCGCGCCATCGGCTGCTCCGGCTTTTGATAATGCAGATCATATTGGCTTATTCGTCAACGCCTCCGACATATGTTTGGCAGAGGCCGCATTTGGTTCACTTTGCCACGAACCTTGAGGTCTCTCACGCCGTGACGGCGCAAGAGACTTTTGCGGATCGTCAACTCCACGCATGCAGCGGGGGATTTTCGCCATTCAGGAAATATCTTCCAAGAATGGCGTATTTCCAGCGCACGGGGTCATGGAGCGTATGGGTGCGCGCATTGCGCCAATGGCGATCGAGGTTGTGCTCGGCGAGTGTTGAGCGAGTGCCTGCGAGTTCGAACAGCTTGTTGGTCGCAGCAATCGCGATTTCGGTCGATAGGATCTTGGCCTCGGCCGTGACGATCTGCGCTTCGGCGACCGTCTCCGCATTGGGGTTCAGTACGGCGCGGTCGATTGCATAGCCGGCTTTTTCCAAAAGCGCTTGCGCGGCATGCAGGCGCAGCGTCAGGTCGCCGACGGCCTGGATTGTATAGGGATCCTCCCAGGCATGATCCTGGCCGCTATCCACCCATGCCCGGCTCTTGGTGCGCACGAAGGCGACCGTCTCGTCAATGGCGGCCTGTGCGATACCGGTGTCGACGGCAACCTGGATGATCTGGAAGATCGCACCATCTGCGCTCGGCACTTCATAGCCCTTGTATCCAGGCACGAGATGGGTCTTCGGCACCTTGACGTTGTCGAGCAGCACGGTGCCGGACAGCGTCGTGCGCTGCCCGAACGAGGACCAGTCATCGATGACGGTGAGCCCCCGCGCATCCCGCTCGGCAATCGCATACCAGGCCCGCCCTTCGTCATCGAGCGCGACGATCGGCACAAGATGCGCGAGCAGAGCGCCGGAGGAATAGAACTTGCGCCCGTTGACGACAACGTGGTCGCCGGCATCGCTGAAGCGCGTTTCGAAATCGACCGCCCGTTTGGAACCGAATTCCGAAAAAGCGTTGCCGAAACGGGTGCCTTTCAGCACCTCGGCAAACAGGAGTTTCTGCTGGGCGACATCCGATACAGTCCGGATGGCAGCGACGACCCCCAGATGGTTCTGGGCGATCTGACCGATCGATGAATCCGCCGCCGATATGATTTCGATGACCTTTGCAAGCGTGGCGTACGAAACCTCCGGGCCGCCGAAGGCCTTTGGCACATTGATCGACCATAGGCCGCTTTGCGAAAAGGCATCCAACTCGGCGACGGGCCAAATGCGTTCGCGATCGCGCTTGGCGGAGTCCTTCACGAATTCGGCCGCAAGCCGGCGGGCAACAGCGATTGCCTCGGCATCGTCCTTGATGACATGGGCGGGCTCAGCCGGACGAGGAACCGCCGGCACAGCCTTGACGGCATTTTCGGTATTGACCTGTGAGAGCGTCATGATGGATTCTCCTGGTTGACGATGGCGGCCGATCAGGCCTGTGGGAGGCTTGTTGTGGCGGGTATGGATGCCGGTGTGGATTTCTGACCGAGATAAAATGCCTTGACGTCGTCGCGTCCGCGCAACTCGGCCGCATCTCCCGAAAGCACTGCAGCGCCGTTTTCGAGGACTGTCGCGCGGTCGGCATAACGCAGGGCGATCGCCGAATTCTGTTCGGCAACGAGAATGGAAAGACCGCCTTCAACATTCAGCCGCCGCAACGTCCGGAAAATGTCCTGCACGACGATCGGCGCCAGCCCCATGGACGGTTCGTCGAGCACCAAAAGCTTTGGACGCGACATCAGCGCACGGCCGATCGCCGCCATTTGCTGTTCACCGCCCGAGGTAAGACCGGCCAGCGCGCGGCGCTTCTCCTTTAGTCGGGGAAAAATCGTGTATATTCTCTCCAGATCGGCGGCGATCTCGGAGCGCGAGCCGCTCCGTCCAAGGCCGCCGGAAACGAGATTTTCCTCGATGGTCAAATTGCGGAAGCAATGCCGGCCCTCAAGGACCTGCACGAGGCCGGCGCGCACCAATTCGGCCGGCGTTGCAGTGGTGACGTCGCGGCCCTCGTACAGGACGCCGCCGGCGGTAATCTCGCCGCGCTCGGCTGGAAGCAGGTTCGAAATCGCCTTGAGCGTCGTCGTCTTGCCGGCGCCATTGGCACCCAGCAGCGCCAGAATCTCGCCGCGGCGCAGTGTGAAGCTGACACCGTGAAGCGCCGTGATTGCTCCATTGTAGGTCGCTTTGATCCCGTCCACGCTCAGCAGAACGTCTTTTCCAGCCATGGTCCACCCAATCTCAGTGTGGTTTCGTATGCGAGCCGGGCACCGGCAGACAGCAGCAGGACCGCGCTGCCGATGCCCAGCCACCGGGCTCAGTTCGTCACGGCCTGTGCGTCTTCGGACGTGCGCAACTTGATGCCCTTTTCCTTGGCGTAGGCTTCCGAGGATTTCTCGATGATCGGCCGGAGCAGTGCCCAGTCCGGCGCAATCCAATCGGAGACGACGTTCCACTTCTTGCCGTCCCACTGCTGGAAGGTCACGTAGCCGTTGCCCTCGTGATTGTCCCAGGTGACGTTTATGGAATGGAACAGGCCCTTGGCGCCGAGCGCCTCGACGCGAGCCGGATCAAGCTGCAGGTGCTCGAAGCCCCAGCGGACCTCGTCGCCCGTCAGAGTCCGATGTCCGAACTTTTCCTGGGCAATACGGATCGCCTCGACGTTCAGGATACCGTTGACGATACCGAGATTATGATAGACGGAGCCGATGCGCTTCTTGTCTTCCAGATTGCCCTTGCCGTTGTCATAGAGCGTCTTCACGATCTCCTGGACGATCGGATATTCCGTGCCGGAGGCTTGGGTCGTGATGGCGGTATATCCCTTCGCGGCGTCGCCGGCCGGGATCACGTCCTCTTCCGAGTTCGACCAGACATTGCCGATGATATGGTCGGCAGGAAAGCCGGTCTTGGCCGCGGTTTTCAGGGCGACCGGGTTCATGACACCCCAGCCGCGCAGGACGACGTAATCCGGCTTGGCGCGGCGGATCGTCAGCCATTGCGCCTGTTGCTCATTGCCGGGATGCGGCACCTCGATCTGCTGCAGTTCGAAGCCATATTTCTGCGACAAGAGTTCATAGATCGGGATCGTTTCCTTGCCGTAGGGCGAGCCGTGATACAGCACGACGATCTTCTTGCCCTTCAGCTTGTCGAGACCGCCGAGCTTCGAGGCGATGTAGTTCACGATGCCCGAGGTCTCGCTATAGGGATTGAGCAGCAGCGGAAAGACATAGGGGAAAACGCGGCCATCAGTGGAATCCGTGCGACCATGGTTGATGGTGATCAACGGCACCTTGTCCTGCGTGATGCGGTCGATCATGGCATAGGCGATACCGACGGAAAGCGGGTTCCAGGCGGCAATATTCGGATTGCTCTTGAGACGCTCGTAGGCCTCGACGCCGCGTTCAACCTCGTATTGCGTTTCCGCTTCCGACCAGGTGAGCTTGACGCCGTTGACGCCGCCATTCCGCGTGTTGATGAGGTTCAGATAATCGATAAAACCACCGAAGAAACCTGTGCCGCCGGCCGCATAGGGCCCGACGCGATAGCTCTGCAGCGGGAAATATTGTTCATCGGCATGGGCGGCCGGTATCGCGGCCGAGACGGCTAGTCCAGCCGCAATGACAGCGGCCTTCAATTTCGCAAGCATGGTCATGTTTGGATACACTCCGGGTATTGTCCGGTGTGATGGCCGGAACTGGGTTGAATGAGCGATGGGTTTGATGTTTGCGGAGCTTGTGCCCCGGCTTGGTCAGGCCGGCCTGTCGATGGCAGAGCCCAACCGCCTTCGGATCTTGCCCCAAAGCGAGGAAAGCCCGTCCGGTTCCAGGATCAGAAACAGAATGATCAAGGCGCCGAGCACGATGCGCTGGCTCATGTCGAGCACGCCGGAATCGAAAACATCACCGAGCAGGAACGAGCCCAATCGAGATAGCACGAGCGGGAAGACGACGATCAGGGCGGCGCCGAGAAAGGCGCCCCGCGTCGAGGCAAGCCCGCCGATGATGATGATGAAAAGGATCTGGAACGATCGGTCGAGATTGAAGCCGGCCGGCTCGACGGTCCTCAGGTAAGCAAAGGCCCAAAGCGCTCCCGCAACCGCGATGATGAAAGAGGAGATCGCAAAGGCCAGCAACTTGGTTCTCAGTACGGGCACGCCGATGATGCGCGCCGCGATCTCATTGTCCCGAACGGCGATGAAGTTGCGCCCGGTTTGAGAGGTCGTCAGCCGATGCGCCAGGAAGGTCAGCACCACCACGATCGTAAGTGAAAAGAGATAGCGACCTGCCGGGCCCGTAAACTCGACGCCCGCAAGCGTCAGAGGCGGCGCATCAATGACCCCGGAGGCAGAGTCGTTTGAAAACCAGCTAAACTTGGTGAGAGCCCACTGCACGAAGAACTGCGCGGCGAGCGTCGACACCGCAAGATAAAAGCCCTTCAATCTGAGGCTCGGCAGGCCGAAGACGATGCCGATCACCGCCGCCATAAGGCCGGCCAGCAGGATGCTGACGATCAACGGCAGGCCATCGACGCGCAGATTGAAATTGTAAGCAGCAAAGGCACCGACGGCCATGAAGGCGGCGCTTCCGAGCGAGACCTGGCCTGCATAGCCGGTAAGCAGATTCAGCCCGACGCCGGCAAGGCTGAGCGCCAGGAACGGCAAAAGGATCGCCTCGAACAAATAGGTCGAACCGACAAAGGGAACCACGAGATAGGCGCCGGCAAGGATGGCAATCGGCGTCATCCAGCGGCTGAAAAGCCGTGTGGGATGATGATCGGTGGTAACGACGGCCATATCAGACCCTTTCCACGAGCTTTTGCCCAAACAGGCCGGAGGGGCGGATGAGCAGGAAGGCGAGTGCTGCGACATAGGCAATCCAACCTTCGATGCCGCCGCCGAAATATTCGCCGATATAGACTTCCGCGAGCTTCTCTGTCGCGCCGATTAGCAGGCCGCCGACGATCGCACCCAGAATGGAATCAAAGCCGCCAAGCACGAGAACGGGCAGCGCTTTCAGCACCACCAGCGACAGGGAGAACTGCACGCCGAGCCGCGCGCCCCATAGCAGGCCAGCCACCAGCGCCACGACACCGGCAGCCGCCCAGACCGTTGCCCAAATCCAGGGCAGTTTCAGTCCGACTGCAAGCGCAGCGAACTGATCGTCCGCTACAGCCCGGCATGCCAGCCCAATTCGGGTGTAGCGGAAGAAGGCGGACAGCGCCGCCACCATCGCAGCAGCGACTGCCGCCGCAAAAAGATCGAACTGGCTGATGAACACGCCGCCAATGTCGAATGGAACATCCTCGATCCCGAGCTCCAGACCGTGGACCTGCGTGCCCCAGATGAGTTGAGCCGCCCCCTCGATGATATAGGAGAGCCCGAGCGTCGCCATGAAAAGCGTAATCGGCGGCTTGTTGGTCAATGGTCGCAGCACGGTACGCTCGATGGCAATGCCGATCAGCACCATGACAGCGAATGTAATGACGAGCGCCAAGGCAAAGGGAACGCCACGCTCAAGAAGGCTGACAAAGGTCAGCGCGGCAAACAGCAACATTGCCCCTTGAGCGAAATTAAGCACGCCCGACGTCTTGTAGATCAGCACGAAACCGATTGCGACGAGCGAATACATAACGCCCGACAGCAGGCCGCCAACCAGCACTTCGATCAGAAACGGCCAGTCGAAATCTGCCATCAGATGCCCTCCCCATCCTCGTTTTCCGCAACGACGCCGAGATAGGCGTCGATGACGCGCTCGTCGGCACGAATTTCGTCCGGGCTGCCGTCGGCGATCTTGCGGCCGTAATCGAGGACCGCGATCCGGTCGGAAAGCTGCATGACCACGCCGATGTCGTGTTCGATGAGGATCACCGTCGTGTCATACAGATCTCGGGCAGACCGGATGAAGTCGGCCATGTCGTTCTTTTCGCTCGCCGTCATTCCCGCCATGGGCTCGTCCAAAAGCAGGATCTTCGGTTCCGCCACCAGCGCGCGGGCGAGCTCGACGCGTTTTTGCAGTCCGTAGGGCAGCGTGCCTACGAGACGATGACTGACCTGGCCCAGATGCAGGAACTCGAGAATACGGGCCGCCCGCTCGCGTGCATCCGCCTCTTCGCGGCGCGCGCGGCCAAGCCCGAGGATCTGTTCGGCAAAGGTCGAGCGCACGGTATAGGCTCGACCGGCGATGACGTTATCAGTGACACTCAAGCCCTTGAACAAGGCGAGGTTCTGGAACGTGCGCGCAACGCCAAGCGATGCCAATCGCTCCGTCGGCACATGACGATAGGTGTTGGAGCCGATACGAACATGGCCATGGTTCGAGCGATAGACACCGCTGATGACGTTGATCAGCGAACTCTTGCCTGCGCCATTTGGACCGATAATCGCCCGGATCTCCCCCGGCTCAACAGAAAGGTCTACATTGACCAAGGCAGCGACGCCACCGAATGACAGGCTGATGCCATGCAAAGAGAGAGCATGGGTCTCTTCGTCATGCTGCGGGATGCCGCCGGTCTTGCCCGGTGGCAACGCGCGGGCAATCTGGTCGCCGGAGTCCCGCAGCGTACCGGGATCCAGCACGTCAAGGGAATAGGTCGCGGCAGGCATTCAGTGTCCTCCATTCGGCTCGGGCGCGGCTTGAACATGGCACGCCAATCCCGTCGGCGTGGACCAATCGGCCCACGCACCCATCATGTTTCACTTTACGAGGTATTTTGCTGCAGCGAGGCCTATTCGGCCGCCACTGGCTGCGTGCTGGCGGCCTCTTCGAGCTCACGAACCAGCGGAATCACATGCTTGCCGAAATACTCGACCTCCTCCTGGAAATGCAGGAAGCCCAGCAGAATCAGATCCGCACCCGCCTGCTTCAGCGCCACAACCCGCTCGGCAACCTGCCGTGGCGTGCCGATGAGGTTCGAGCGGAAGCCATCATTATATTGAACGAGGTCTTCGAAAGAAGATTTCGCCCAGTTTCCTTCGCCTTCCGGCGACGCCTTGCCGGCGTTCTTAACTTCATGCCCGAAAGCATTGACCGCCTCGGGATTGGCCTTCTCGATGATCTCGGCAAGCACTGCCTTAGCTTCTTCCTCGGTTTCGCGCACGATTGCGAAGGCGTTCACCCCGATCCGCACTGAATGGCCATTCTCCTTGGCCTTCGATTGGATGTCGTCAACCTGCTTGCGGATCTCGGCCGGCGTATTGCCGTTGGTGAAGTACCAGTCCGACACACGCGCCGCCATGTCGCGAGCTGCGCGTGAGGAGCCGCCCTGGAAGATTTCCGGCTGCGGATCGATCGGCTTCGGCTTCAGCGAATAATTGTTGAAGCGATAGAAATCGCCGCGGAAGGTGAAATTATCCTCGGTCCAGATACCGCGAAGCGCACGGATGAACTCCTCCGAGCGGCGATAGCGCTCGTCATGATCAAGCCAGTGCTCGCCAATGGCGGCAAATTCACCGCGGAACCAGCCGCTGACAATATTGACTGCGACGCGCCCGTTGGTCAGGTGATTGATGGTGGCAATCTGCTTGGCGGCAACGGCCGGATTCCAAGGACCAGGCAGGATCGCTGCGATCACCTTCAATGTCGTCGTCGATTCAAGAAGGGCCTGACTGAACGAAACGGACTCATGCTGAAATTCCGCTCCATAGCCTGCCGTGAAACGGATCTGGCTTAGGGCATAGTCGAAACCGCTCGCTTCGGCGATCTGCGCAAGCTTTCTGTTGTATTCGATCGTCCAGCTTGTGCGCTGTTCGATATTCGAAATCACCAGTCCTCCCGAGACATTCGGCACCCAATAGGCAAATTTGACCGGATCGTTTGAGGCATTGGAAAAAGTCATGTAAGGCTCCCTCTGGAATTTCGTTCTATGGCTAAGCTGCCAATCCGCTGTGTTTTGCCGAGGCCGCGATCGCTCCGATGTCGAGCGCCGGCGTGATTTCAGAAACCTCTTCGACGGCTCGATCCACGCGCTCGAGGACGGCAGGATTCCTGAGCTCGTGATCGGTAAAGTCGGCCTCAAGCGCATAGATCGAGGTCGGGACGGTCAGCGCATTGAAGAAGCCGAAGAGCGGCCGCAATTGGTGCTCAAGCATCAGGCCATGCAACGGCGTGCCGCCGGTTGCGGCGAGGACGACGCGCTTGCCCCTCAGCGCTCGATGATCGACAAGGTCAAACAGATGCTTCAGCGCGCCGCTGTAGGACGCCCGATAAACGGGTGATCCGGCGATGATGATATCGGCTCCTTCCACCGCGGCAATGACCGCCCTGCCCTCGGTATCGAGCTGATCAGCTCTGAGCGCCCGAAAGAGCACCGGTGCTGCATCGACAAGCTCGATGCACTGCACGTGGCCACCAACGCGCTGCCGCAGGCGATCGGCGGCGACCTTCACCAAGGACGCCGTGCGGGACGGTCTTTTGACATTGCCACTCAGCGCGAGGATGTTCATGATGACCACGAGTCCCGATTGATTAGATAATTTACCCTATATATTTAGTAGCTTTTAGAAAGGCGAAGATGTTCTAATCTTCCGAGCAAAATGGATTGAATTACTGTTTTGAGCGATGGCTTATCGGAAGAATTTTCTCAAACGCAATCTGTCGTGCATGGCACGATGGGTGCTGAAGAACTGACGCCGAAGTGCGGGGACTGATCGACATACGAGCTCTGAGGGCAGTCATTTTCTTAAGCGCCTTACAAACTTTATATTGGCCGTTGATCGCCCGGCGTCCAACCCAGTGCACGCGTTGGGGAGGCCGATGGGGATTGTGGCTGGTCGCCCCAGCGAGCGAAATCGCAACCAGCCTGTCCGTCTGCACCTTTGAATCGCGAAATCAGGTTGGGAAAGAAAAACGAATTCTTCGGCCGCTTATGATTCTAAGTTAGACATGACCTCTGGTTGTGACTGCCGCAGACATACGACAGCCTTGCGTGCGAGCAGTGATGCCGGAATTAGATCAGTGTTGGCCATTCTCAGTTCCTCGGCTTTCAGACCCGCAGCTTGCATCGAGATCCGGGCGTTCGTTAATACCGTCTTCGCCCATTTGTTGTCGCCCCTCCCAAAACTTCCTCTTCATCGTGGCACTGATCGGGGGCGGATTGCGACACGACATGTCCGCAACCCTACACCCCCCCGATGAAACATCCGCAATCTCGGACGGTTGCGGGGGCGACCTGATTGGCACGAGTAGTGCTCAGAAGAAGCCGGGGGGCTAAACCCAAGAGCGCGACGGAGGTACCATCGGCGGCATTATTCGCTGAAAACGGATGGCGATTAAACCGCCCAGTTTGCGCACCGCAAGCGTCTACGCGTTACTGTCGTGCGAGAAGGCCATGCAGTTAGAGGGATGCGCAGGTTCTAGATGAGCGTCTACGCAAAGCGTAGGCGGTGCATACATCCGAAATCGAGGGCATCGAGTTCATCTGTTTCCGACCCCTTGAACCACAAGCGGCGCATGAGGCCGCCACAAATCACGAGGAATTTCACATGACAGAAATCAACGAAACAACGCTCAATGAACTCGTGAGCCGCGTCCTTGACGACCTTGGCGGAGCGCTCAGCGTGCCGCTGGTACGGATTGGAGATGCTCTCGGGCTATACAGGACGCTGAAGGCAGTCGGGCCGGTGAAGGCCGACGAACTTGCCGATGCCTCGGGATGCGCACCTCGTTATGTGCGGGAGTGGCTGGCGGCACAGGCAGCCTCAGGTTATGTGCATCATGAGCGAGGATTGTTCTCGCTGACGCCGGAGCAGGCCTTCGTGTTTGCCGAGCCGGACAGCGCGGTCAATCTCGTTGGCGCGTTCGATATCGCTGCTGCGATGGTCGAAAACCAGCCGAAGGTGCAGTCCGCCTTCAAAACCGGCCGAGGCGTTGCCTGGGGAGATCAGGCTGGCTGCATGTTCTGCGCCGTCGCGCGACTATTCCGCCCAGGTTATATTAATTCCCTTGTGCAGGACTGGCTGCCGGCACTCCACGGTGTAATCGGTAGATTGGAAACGGGCGCGAAGGTGGCGGACGTCGGATGTGGGCACGGGCTATCCACGATCCTTCTGGCGCAGGCGTTTCCCAATTCCCGCTTTGTGGGCTACGACTTCCATGCAGGCTCGATTGCCGCTGCGATCGCGCACGCCCAGGCACACGGGTTGACGAACCTGCACTTCGAGGTTGGCCGGGCGCAGGATTTCGACGGCGGAGATTTCGATTTGATCACCTGCTTCGACTGTTTGCACGACATGGGCGACCCGAAAGCCGCTGCGGCTCATATCCGAAAGGCGTTAAAAAAAGGCGGGGTCTGGATGGTGGTCGAACCAACGGCCGGAGATACCCTGGAGGAGAATATCAATCCGGTTGGACGGCTCTACTACTCAGCCTCGACGATGATCTGCGTTCCGACCTCGCTTGCCCAGGAGACAGGGCTCGCGCTCGGTGCGCAAGCTGGAGAGCGGCGATTGGCCGAGGTGATCCGCTCAGGCGGCTTCACTCATATCCGGCGTGCAGCCCAGACGCCCCTCAACATGGTGCTCGAAGCAACCTGACGAGAATGAGTGACGCATCGGTCCGGCCAGATGGGGCAGGCGCTCTGCGCGTGACGTCGGAAAGCGGGTAGCCGCCCTTGAAATTTGGTCGCGTCTGCTGGGTACAGGAGAAATCGCGCGCTTGCGATAAACTTAGGCCGGGTTCGAGTGCGATCCGGAACGCTGTCCTGCGGCTGTTTGGCGACGCCTTGTACCGGCGGACCTATGAGCAGCTCACACGCCCCTTCTGAAAGGCGGCCGAACAACCAAAGTCCCTAGCCCTTGGGTGCCCTCACCCGCAGATCGATCTCTCAACCTGGGATTTGATGGTGCGCCAGTTTGGTGGAGCAAAGCCTGCCGCTATTAGCCAGTGTCTACGCGCGAGTCAGGCGGTCACCTGTCGACATCGATTTTCGAGACGAGTTCTGTCGTCAGTCATTGGTCTTGCCCCCTTAATACATCACGATGTTGAGTGTGACGTCGACAGGCGAAGCCGCCTTGAGCTGGGTGCTCCCGCGCGCCACCAGCAGGCCATCCGCACGCTCCAAGCGCGCGACGATCTGCAGCGTTCTCGAAGCAGCCGAGCTTGCGGGCAGGGACAAGGAAAAGGCTATCGCCTTTGACCCGCCGTCGCTTCTGATGCGCGTTTCCGTGGCGCGACGTCGCGCATTATTTTGAATGGCACGGTCCTCGAGATAAATCTCAAGACGACCCTTCGGTATCACCGCGCCGCCCTCGAACGTGACCGTGCCGCGAATATCCGACGATTGAGCAGCGACTGGTCCGGCGACCGCCGCAACAGCCGCAGCCCCAACGGCCTGTAATACTGTGCGGCGGTCGGTCCGGTGCTTCATCGCACACTCTCCATGATTGCCTCGCAAGGCCCTGCGGTAGCGAGATTGCCGCTCAGCTAAGGGCTCGAAAAGATAAACCACTGCAAATGTAGTATCGGAAGGGGCGCCTGCAAGCGCCCCTCCTGGTATCGAGTTAGATGACAATGAAGTCGGCTGCCGAAAGCCTCAGATTTGGGGTCAGCTGCGCAACCTGAATGGCCGCAAGCTCTCCGCCTCCGTCGACGTCATATGACAAGGCGCCGCTATCGGTGTTGTAGATGATGCGGTCGCCTGCGTTATGAGCGATGCCCTCCGCGCTCCCGTGGAACGCGCCCAAGGCGAGAGCGCCGTCTCCACCGCCGCTCTCAAAGACGAGACTGTCCAGCAGGATCATGTCGTTGATCACCCTGAAGTCCTTGATCCGCTCGACATTACCGTTCCCAAGCTCAGGCGAGAAGCGGAATGTATCCTGACCCTCGCCGCCGGTCAGCGTGTCCTCGCCAGCTCCGCCACAGAGGATGTTGCCATCGTTGCCAGGCAATTCGTCGGCGTAGATGATGTGTTCGACGTTGGCGATTTGCGGAATTTTCAGGTTCTTGGACAGGAGGATGACGGTGTCGTTCCCGCCGTTGGCCTTCTCGTGAATGACGTCGTCCGGGGAATCGACGAAATAGATATCGTCGCCGCCGTTGCCAGCCATGCGGTCGGCGCCGCCGCGGCCGTCGAGGACGTTGGCGCCGTCGTTGCCGATCAGGACATCGTCATGGCTGCTGCCGATGCCGTTCTCGACGTAATAGTCGGTCGCATCCGCGTTGTGTCCAGCGAAGATCGAAACATTGTTGCTGCAACCGTTGACGCTGGAGAAATGTCCGGCGCGCAAGTCGAGGATCGTACCCGCCGTCGAGCCGGAGAAATCGATCGTGTCGGTCCCGCCGGTATCATGGATCGCGAAGCCGATGTCATGCTGCTTGCCAGAGGAGGTCAGCTGGTAGCTACGCTGTGGGCTCCCGAAGCCGTAGATATTGTTCTCTGTGTTGAGGTCGATGTGCTGGTAGGTGCGCACTCCATTCGCGTCAACGGTTGAAAAAAGGCGGCGAATGAAGGCCTCGATGTCGGCCATAAGCGGCGTCGACGCAAACCAGAGGCTGGTTTCGCCGACAGCGTTGCTATCGAAATAGGACATGACGCTGTATTGCCACCGATCATATATCCAGGTCGCATCGTTCCGATAGGTGATCGGCTCGCGCCGTCGGGACCGCTGTAATTGTAGTCTCCAGGATGATTCAGACCGAATTGATGGCCGAATTCATGCATGAAGGCTTGGAAGACATAGCCGCCGACATCGGTCTTGTGGGCTTCCTTGTCGTCGAAACCCTGGCCGATGCTGACATGGTGACCGTTCGAATAGGCCATGCCATCGTCCTCCTCGCCAAGTTCGGGGCTGACAACCTCAATCTGGTCCGTGGTGCCGTCGAACGGCGCGTCGTCGATGATTTCGAATTTCAGGGGTGTGACAGACGCCCACATCTCTAAGGCGCCGATCGCGGCGGCCTTGTATTCCGGGTGGTTGTTGAGTTCGTAGAGATTGATCCTCACCGTTCCCGCAGCGATCTCGGGCGTCAGCCAACTGGGCAATGACCCAAGATGGTCGATAAAGGACTCATAATCCTCGCTCTTGCCATATGGGTTGTCGGGCGTCTGGTCGTTAATCCACCAGTCGTCGCTCGTCTGGCTTGGTTTTCCGGTCTGGCTTGGATGCGGCATCTTGGGATTCCTCTCTCTTCGATTGTGCGCAGTTACGGCTGTACCGTTCTGCAGGGGTCAAGACTTCCGGTACCAGTTTGGAGGACGCACAGTAGAGAAGGATTGACCTCACCATAAACCGCCCGATCGCTTAGGTTTTCTGTACCGTTGCTACTCAGAGGCCAATAACCGATGTTCATGATCCATTCGTCCTTAGCGCAGGATTTTGAACTGCTCCTGTCCTAACCCCAATTACATATGAGCCACAGCCTGCACGTGAGGCGCTGCGAACCCCCATACGCCGACGAAGCATTCCCCCGGAACGCATCGTTCTTAAAAACCGCTGCCCCGCCCGAGGCGCCCACCTCATTCGCCGATACCTACTCGCCGCTCCAGCCACGCGCTGCTCAATCCTCCCGAAACGCATGCTGCATCTGGTCGGTGAGCGGCTTTGTCAGGTAGGAGATGACGGTACGGTCGGCGATCTTGATGAAGACCTCGGCGGGCATGCCGGGGTAGAGCGAAAGGCCCTTGAGCTTGGCGAGGCTTTCCGGTTTGGGGTGGATGCGCAGCGGATAATAGGTGGCCCCGGTGCGCTCATCGGTTACGAGGTCGGGAGCGACCGTCACGACCTCCGCCTCCACGTCGGGCGTGGTGCGCTGGTTAAAGGCGCTGAAGCGGATCTCGACCAACTGCCCGACGTGGATCTGGTCGATGTCACGGGTGGCCACCCGGGCTTCGACGGTCAGATCATCTGCCTCCGGTACGACGAGCATCAGCGTCTCGCCTGCCATGACGACGCCGTTGATGGTGTGGACTGCGAGCTGGTAGAGCCGCATGTGGAATCTCGTATCCACCGAGGATGGGATTCTCGCTTTTGTTCGCGGCGCATCAAAAGGGCAAGGAGCGCAATATTGGACCCAATCCCAGATAGGTCAGTTCTTTTCCTCGGGTGCTAAGCAAATTGCGGTTGTTCAGGCACCCCAGACCATCAGGACCAAAGGTTACGGTGCTGTGTCGCTCACCGCGTCGGAAATCTATCGCGTGGACTCCGATAACTTCGGCAGTCCGTATGAATGCTCGGTGATTTGCCGGCAGCAGAAGGCCGCCGCCCTCTCCAAGTTCGGACTGACTTTTGTGACGGATCGCACGTGGAGCGGGGACGAAAACCTCTGGTGCCGGGAATTTGAGTCTGGACCTTTGGACGATCCCGAGAACTTTTCTATCCCGGAAGAGGCGTTTGATTGGACCCGTAACATTGCCGCGCAGCAGCCGGTAGAGATCAAACTGGGGTTTATCGACGGAAATCTCGTGTCAATTGATGACCATGACGTTGCACTGATCGACACAATCCCGCTCCTAAATAAAACAGTTGGTAAATTCGGACACGGCCGCTTTGTCGGGCTCGAACACATTTCAACCGGTGAAAAGGTTCTCGAGGTCCGCGAGGCGCCCGCGGCGGCCATCATCATGGACGCGCTGCGGCACCTCGAAACCACGGCTCTGAATCCGGGTTAACAGTTATGCTCGGATGATTTCGGCCATGTATTGTGGGTTTCTGCCTGCTTTGTTTCGTCTGAGTTTGATACTGCGCTTGTCGTTATGGCTTCGAACCATGTTGATGGCGAAGTGTCGGACGACGGCCATGTTGGCTGGTCCATGCCCGGTTCGAGATCGGGCGGCATCCTCGTTGAAGGTGACGTCGAGTACCCAATGGAGGGAGTTCTCGATGGCCCAATGGCCACGTATGGCCTCGGCGAACTGGAGCGCGG